>JBPYDQ010000295.1:0-10063 GCA_051986135.1 Terriglobales bacterium
AGTACGTTGGCCATGAGCAAAGATGCCAGCGGCCTGTGGTCGGCTACGAGCGCGCCGCTCAGGCCAGACGTGTACAGCTACAAATTCTCCCTGGATGGACTTGAGATCGTTGACCCCAATGTACACGAGTTCGTGCCCAATTTCTTTGATCAAGGTGGACAGTTCACCGTAGCGGGATCTCCGCCAGAGGCATGGGAACAGACCAACGTACCGCACGGCAGCGTCCACCATTATTTCTACAGGTCGAAGATTCTCGGCGCCGAGAGTGATTTCTACGTGTATGCCCCGCCGAATTTTGATACCACCGGGGCGACGCACTATCCAGTGGTGTACCTGTTACACGGCTACAGCGACATGGCCGCCTGGACAACCATGGGCAGGGCGAACTTTATCCTCGACAACCTGATCGCGCAGCGTAAAGCCAAGCCCATGATCATCGTTATGCCGCTCGGCTATGGCGCACCCAAATTGCTGGAGCGAGGCTGGAACATCAAACCTGACAAGCCGTGGCACGGCAATATCGAGCGTTTCGCGGACGTACTCTTGGCGGAAGTCATGCCTCAGATCGAGCGCGCTTATCCGGTCGAGAGGGAAAGCACCGGGCGCGCCGTTGCGGGACTCTCTATGGGCGGAGCTGAGTCGCTGTACATCGGTTTAAATCACCTCGACCAGTTTGCCTGGATCGCGCCCATGAGCGCGGCGCTTTTGGATGATCCGACTCTAAGCTTCCCCAACCTCGATCAGAAGCAAGCCGCGCAAATCAAGCTGCTGTGGATCGCCTGCGGTAAGGACGATGACTTGATCAAGAACAACCGCCAGTTCGAAAGCTGGCTGACGTCCCGGAACATTAACTTCCAGAGTGTTGAAACTGAGGGAGCACATAGCTGGCCGGTGTGGCGGCGTAATCTGGTTGAACTCGCACCTCTGCTGTTCAGATAGAGCAATTCAGGCGGACAAGGTGGAATGAAAAAAGTTTTGTGGTTGCCAATCATCGCATTCTTTAGCTACCTCTGCTATGCCCAGCACGACACGGTAATCGTGCGTCCGGCGTCGATCAACGACGTTCTGACCAATCCGGGGATGGGAATTACCACTTTCAACAGATTCAACGGACAAGCAACGAATCCCCCGCTGGAATGGTCCGAAGTTGGGCCGGTCACAAAACTTCCGCAGCAGGCAGCCCGGCCCGATTTTCCCGATACCACAATCGCCTATCTCCGTTGGTACTGGAACGCGCTCGAACCTGAGCCGGGAAAATTCCGCTGGGACATCATTGACCTGGCGCTCGAAGAAGCACGAGCGCACGGACAGACGCTGGCGATTCGCCTCATGCCGTATTCCAACAAAGATCCGCTCCCCGAGTGGTATCAAAAATCTGGCGCTCGGCGCGCCAACCAGCCCGGTGACAAAGACGGTGCTATCTGGCAGCCAGATTTCTCCGATCCTCTCTATCTGAAGTATTGGGGTGAGGTGGTGGCCGAAGCAGGGAAGCGCTACGACGGCAATCCTTATCTGGAAAGCGCCGACATCTCCTCTGTGGGCTACTGGGGCGAAGGTTGGAGCCCATACATGCCTGCATTCCGCTATCAAAAGACGCTGATCGACATTTGGTTCGACGCGTTTCCCCATACAACACTGTTGATGAACTTTGACGAACCGCAGGCCCTTACTTACGGAACCAGCCGGGGCGCGGGTTGGCGTTTGGATTGCCTTGGGGACCTGCGAACGAAAGCTGACGATCCCTACTTTCAACCGGAGATGTTGGATATTTATCCCCAGCAGGTGGTGCGAGCCGGAATTCAGGATGTGTGGCAAAGGCAGCCGGTCTCGTTGGAAGTTTGCGGTACCGTTTCCGAGTGGAAGAGAGACCACTTCGACGTGAACTACATTCTGCAACAAGCGTTACGATGGCACGTGACGTCTGTGAATCTGAAATCATCCCCGATTCCTGAGGACTGGAAACCTGCGTTCGAAGACTTTCAGAAGAAGATGGGGTATCGCTTCTTACTGCGCCGCTTGGAATACCCCAAGGCGGTCGCCGCTGGCTCTATGATGCCGATCCACATGTGGTGGCTGAACGCCGGCGTCGCACCTGCTTACACGAGTTATACCCTGGCCGTGCAGCTACGCTCGGCAAGAGACAACGCCGTGATCAATATTCCCGTGGATGTAAGAAGATGGCTTCCGGGGGATGCGGTCTTCGATGGAAATTTGCATGTCCCGGAGAACCTGTCTGAAGGCACCTACGACTTTAGAGTTGGCATGCTGGATCCCCGGAGCGGCCGACCGGCTGTGCGTTTCGCGATTGCGGGTCGAGATTCCGACGGTTGGTACAGGGAAGGGCAGATTCGTGTCAATCGACATCAACGCGAGCAATAATTCAGCGTCAACCGAGGAGGCAAAATGAATCGGAGGACATTCATGAAGCAGGCTGGCGCATCTTTGCTGACGGCTACGGTTGTGACGGGAACCGCCAGTTCCTATACGCACCGTAGAGCAATGGAGCGTTCATTCGCGCGCGCAACACTCTGGGAGTTCAAAGTAGGCGGCCCGGCGCTCGCTCGAGTTCGTTTTTGTTCAAACGCGCTTGCTCGGGCGTAGGCTCGCCTCTCAGTAGCACTTTGTTTTCTTTTCAGTTTCCGAGGCTTTCGACTTGTGTTTGAATTGCCCCGTCTAAAAGGGTGGTAGGACGTTGGTCGATGACGGCGACCAACGCCTTTCGACGACGGACGCTAATCCCTAAGGAGACTACTTTTCGCCATTATGGGGACCCGACCGAGAATCACCTCTTTATGTCTCCTCCTGATGAGCCTGCTGCTGGCCGCGCCCTGTTCGTTAGCGCTCGACTCGTACCCGGTTGTGGTCGAAAATGATGTCCAGGCAAAAATGAGAGATGGCACGGTTCTGCGTGCTGATATCTATCGCCCGCAGGCGGCGGGCAAATTTCCTATTCTTCTGGAACGTACCCCGTACAACAAGGGCGATTCCGATGATGTGCGCTTTGGGTTAAGAGCGGCAGCTCACGGTTATGTTGTCGTCATCCAGGACACCCGGGGGCGTTACGCATCCGATGGGGAGTGGTACCCGTTCATCCACGAATCGAATGATGGATATGACACGGTGGAATGGGCGGCAACCCTACCCTATGCCGACGGCAAAGTGGGTATGTTCGGCGGTTCCTATGTCGGCGCAACTCAGATGCTGGCCGCCATTGCACATCCGCTCCATCTCGCGGGAATTTGCCCTGCGGTAACGGCGAGCAATTATCACGAGGGCTGGACTTACCAGGGTGGTGCTTTCGAGCAATGGTTCAATGAATCCTGGACGTCTATTCTGGCGCAGGACACGCTGAATCGTTCGGTTCGCCATCACACCAGCGCACTGGACGGAGTTTGGAAACTCCCCCCCAGCGCATACTCACTGTTCCCGCTGCCCGCAGCTTCCTCAGACCAGGATCTGACTCATGTTCTGGCGCCGTATTTTCTGGACTGGCTGGAGCATCCTTATTATGACGAATATTGGAAGCGCATTTCGCTGGAAGAAAACTACCCAGAAATCGCTGTTCCTGCGTTGACGGTTGCGGCATGGTACGACATCTTTCTCGGTGGATCATTGCGCAACTATGTCGGAATGAAGCAGCATGCACAAAGCAAGAATGCACGCGATGGTCAGCGTTTACTGGTAGCCATTGGGGGACATGCTGGATCGGGCCGAAAAGTCGGAGACGTTGATTTCGGCGAGCAGGCAGCATTCGACGAGGACCAAGCCGTGCTATCGTGGTATGACTACTTGTTCAGGAATATCAAGAACGAGTTCTCCAGCGAAAAACGGGTGCGCATTTTCGTGATGGGCGCCAACCAATGGCGAGAAGAAGAGGACTGGCCTCCACCTCGCGCGCGCACGCGGATGTATTATCTGCATTCAGCCGGGCAGGCACATTCGCTCACCGGGGATGGCTCACTTTCAACCGTAGCCCCCGCTTCGGAGCCGGCCGATCAGTATGTGTATGATCCCGGTAATCCTGCTCCGACCGTAGGTGGGCCCTTGTGTTGCGATGCGATGCATCTGCTGCCCGGTCCTCGTGACCAGCGCACCGTCGAAGCGCGAAATGATGTGCTGGTTTACAGCACCTCGCCCCTTGCTGAGAGCGTGGAAGTGATTGGGCCGGTATCGCTGCAGCTATTTGCCAGCAGCTCCGCTGTGGACACAGATTATACCGCCAAGTTAGTCGACGTTTTCCCGGACGGCTTTGCACAGAATCTCACCGAGGGGATCATTCGTGCGCGGAACCGGACTTCTGCACAGAAGCCTGAATTTCTGAATCCGGGCCAGCCGTACCAGTTCAACATTGATTTGTGGGCGACGAGCAACCTGTTTCGAAAAGGGCACCGGATAAGGCTGGAGATCAGCAGCAGTAATTTCCCACGTTTTGCCAGAAACCTTAATAGCGGCGAAGAACCGACCACTGGCAAGAATTTAGTTGCTGCTACCAATGTCGTGCTTCATGACGCAATGCATCCTTCGGCGCTGCTCATTCCGATCGTTCCGGGGCAATAATATTGCAGCATTCGAGGTGAAAGCGTGAAGTTAATTGTGTGTCCCGACAAGTATTCCTTAGCTAGATCCGCGGCCGAGCAGGCGGCGAGCATTATCCGGCAAGCCATTTCTGACCGCGGATGCGCACGCATCGTCGCCGCGACCGGAGCATCGCAATTTGAGTTCCTGGAGGAACTTACCAGGCTGCCGGATATCGAGTGGAAAGAGGTTGAGTTGTTTCATCTTGACGAGTATCTCCATATGCCGCCTAGCCACCCAGCGAGTTTCAGAAGATATTTGCGTGAACGGCTAATAAATAAGGTAGGCATGACCCGTATCCATTTACTCGATGGCGAGCGGGATCCAGGCGAAGTGATCGCCGAGATGACGGCTGAGATTCGAAAGGCTCCCATCGATGTCGCTTTTGTCGGCATTGGTGAGAATGGCCATTTGGCTTTTAATGATCCGCCGGCCGACTTCGAGACCGATGAGGCCTATATCGTGGTCGAATTGGACGAACCCTGCCGCCGGCAGCAACTTGGCGAAGGGTGGTTCAAGAGTCTCGAAGAGGTGCCACGGCGAGCGCTATCCATGACGGTGCGCCAAGTTCTCAAGTGCAAGCAGATTATCGCCGTGGTTCCAGACGCCCGCAAGGCGCGGGCGGTCGCGCAGTGTTTCGAAAGCGAGATAAGCCCGATGGCGCCATCATCCATTCTGCGAACGCACGCCAACACGTTCGTTTACCTGGATACAGATTCAGCGGCTCTGCTCCGTCCCGAAATTGCGGAATCGATTCGGGCGTAAAAGGACTAGGCAAGAAAAAGAAACAACAATCAAACGATGACCCGGATTCGGCGCATCGGTCTCCTGGTACTCATAGCAAGTCTGGGACAGTTGCTCAGAGCAAGCCGTCCGGGGTCTTTACCGTCATTGGGCCGGGTGGCGACCGAGCCATGTTCAACCCAGCCCTCAGCCCACACGATCCCAACACCGTATCAGTCTCGTGCGACATGGCCGGGGCATACCTTACCCACGACGGGGCCGGATTGGCGTATCTTCAATTTGCGCGTGACGTACAATTTTTTGGTTTTTGATCCGGTTGATCCAGTTGATCCGACAACTATTTATGCAGGCACCGAAGCGCTTGTGACACAGGAGCGACGCGGAAGAACCTTCAGTCGTCTCTGCCCGAAACCCTCGGCAATCCGGGAGATCCCGCACCTGGCTGTGTGGGCGCGACCGACTGGATGAGGGCGGAGCCATCTTGCCGAGGACGGTGGTGACAGGTGGCGGCAAATTCTCGAACTTGTGCGATGTGACGATAGATCCCGTTGATCCGAATCGGCTTTATGCAGCGGGATTTACTCTTCTCGGTGGTATTCACCGACCAGGGAGAACACTGGACAAGGTTTCCCGGATTCAACTTCAAATGGGCGCACCGCGTGATCCCCGATCCCGAAGATCCTAACGCGGTATACGTGACCACTTTGGGGGCAGCGTGTGGCACGGCCTGGCGACTGGCCGCCTGGTCCGGTTGGTCTCTTGACACCGGAGTTTGGAGCCGGGCGAGGGAAAATTAAGGGCAGATTTCGCTGAGTGGAAACCCGTTTCATCCAGAGATGTTTCTTTTTCTTTCGGTCTGTTTGCTATAGTTATCTTTTGGGTCAGACGAACTCCTTGGCGCATCCGGATCGAAACTTCGTGGAGGGTACATTGCTCTCCGATCAACCCTGGCTCGAAACCTTGGCGGAAGCACATCCCCGGGCTGCCCAGATTCTCTCCGGTACGGCTGACGAACAGCGACGAGGTGGCTACCTCCACACCCTGCATGAGATTTTTCAACAGCCTTCGACTTGGCTAACAACCGCCAAGCAGATGATTTCTGTTTCTGATCAACTAGCCAGCGTTCTAGCCGATAGTGAGACTCTGGTCCTGACAGGTTCCGGCAGTTCTGAGTTTGTTGGTCAGTGCGTTCGTGCGCCTCTACAGCGTGATCTCGGCAGGTTTGTTGAAGTAATTAGCGGCGGAACCCTGCTGGCCTATGGCAGCGAAGTGTTGCCTCCCGTGCGTCCAGGGGTGGTTGTCTCATTGGGCCGGTCGGGAGACAGCCCGGAGAGTGTAGGAGCGGTGATACGGCTACTTGAGAGCGATATCAACATTCAGCACCTTGTTATCACCTGCAATCGGTGCGGTGCGATGGCCGTCAAGTTTCGCGACCAAGACAACGTACAAGTGATCACCCTAGACGATGCGACCAATGATCGTAGCCTGGTTATGACGAGCAGTTTTACTAACCTGACTCTGGCCTCACGGTTCTTGGGGCTGCTGAAAGCTCCGCAGCGGTATCGCCAGCTGTGCGGGAATCTTAGCCAGATTGCCGAGGAGTTAATGCGCGACTATTCGGGTGCGCTTGCGTCGGTAGCAGGCCAACGATTTGGTCGCGTGGTTTTCCTGGGTAACGGCTCGCGACACGGCGCCGCTCGTGAGTCGGCGCTGAAGGTACTTGAGATGACGGCCGGTGCTGTGCCCGCCCTGTGCGAGTCCTATCTTGGCCTTCGCCATGGGCCGATGAGCTTTGTGGATAGAGACACGCTGATTGTATGTTTTCTTTCTTCCGACAAGCTGCTCCGGGCGTACGAGTCGGACTTGATCCGCGAGTTGGACGAGAAGAGACTTGGGCTTTTGAAGGTAATTGTGGGAGAAAATATTCCCGGTGACGTCATCCGGGACAAAGCTGTGGCGGTGGAGTGTCCCGGGTTGGCCAGCATTGGCGACGATGACACCCCGGTCATTCACGTCGTGGTCGGTCAGTTGCTTGCTTTTTTCCGTTGCCTGGAAGAAGGTCTTCATCCGGATGCACCTTCCCAGAGCGGAGTCATTAATCGTGTTGTGCCCGGTTTCAAGCTGCATCTTGCTGCGTCAAGCGAGGGGCAGGGTGCGTGATCGATTGCATGGAGGACTGTGATCAACCGTCGGCGGTGGCTATGTGGAGCGGGAGTCTTGGTGGGCGCAGCCGGTTTGTCGCCCCTTGCGCAGCGGAAGCAGAACCCAACGTCAGGTGCGTCCCCAACTTCCGGCGGTACGCCGTTGGCCCTTTCCCAATACGAACCCACCAGCATGCTGCACGTGCGCGAGACCCGGGTCGAACGCGCACGTTATGCTGCTATTGATATTCACACCCATATTTCGGTGTCAAAGAAATCCGAGAAAGGGGTCGCAGTCGCTGCCGAGCGCCAATTTCTAGGGACCCCGCACGAACTGCTGGCAGTGATGGACCGCAAGAATCTGCGGGCTATGGTGAACCTGACGGGAGGCTTTTACGCCGGCCTGGTGGATGCAGTCAATAAATGTGACAAAGCCTTCCCCGGCCGGTTCTACACCTTTACCGAACCGTGCTATTCCCGTTTCAAGCAACCCAATTATCCGAATATTCAGGCCGATGCCATCGCACAGGCGCAGCGCGATGGGGCGAAAGGGCTGAAGATCCTTAAAACACTTGGATTGTATTTGCGTGAGAACATCTCCTCCGGCACGCTGGTCAAAATCGATGATCCCAGGTTCGATCCCATGTGGGACGCGTGTGGACAACTGAACCTTCCGGTGGCAATCCATGTTTCCGATCCGATCGCGTTTTTCACGCCTACTGACCGCTTCAACGAACGCTATGAAGAATTGAATAATCATCCTGATTGGTCTTTTTACGGTCATGATTTTCCCAGTAATGCCGAGTTACTGGCAGCGCGCAATCGCGTCATGGCGCGCCATCGGAAAACTCAGTTTCTGGTGTTGCACGTGGGAAACTTTGCCGAAGATCTGGGAAACGTTGCGGAAAATCTGGACCGTTTCCCCAACATGAGCGTCGATATTGCGGCGCGAATCGGCGAATTGGGCCGCCAACCGCGGGCCGCCCGCCGCTTCTTCGACAAATATCAGGATCGGATTCTGTTCGGGACCGATGCCACGCCCCATGGCGACGAGTTTCCGCAGCAGGTCTTTGGCGACCAGCTATACGAGATCTATTACCGCTTCCTCGAGACCGATGACGAGTACTTCGATTACGCTCCCGCCAAGATTCCGCCCCAGGGCCGCTGGAGGATCTATGGAATCGAGCTTCCCGATACCATTCTGAAGAAGGTGTACTACGAGAATGCGGCCCGCCTGCTTCATCTCTCACTGAGCTCCTGAATGGTCATCTTTTCATTTTCTTTCGCACACAAAGAACGCTTTAATTTTTGGTTACTTTGTGGTTCGAATTGTGGGAGATGTGAGTGCTTCTCCTCCTGACGGTACACTTTTGAGTTCCACACTTGGGTCCATCTTTGTGGGCGTCAATCTGGGCGTGCATAAGAACTTCCGAGTTAACGAACGCGTCGCCGTCACTTTCGGGGTGGGCGTAGCCAATATCTTCAATCATCCACTCCTCGTTCCCGATCTTAGTAACGGCGGCACTGTCGGTTCCGGGGCTTTGTGGACTACGCCACAGCTTCAACCGGGAGAGCGGCCCGGTGTGACTATCGGCACAAATCCCTCGGCTGGACGAGTCATTTACAATCCTGGTTTCGGACAGCCGATTGAGAGCTATGATCAGGAGTGTGAGTCGAAGACGAGAAACTCGTCTTCGTCTCAGAGTCACCTTCTGAGCCGCCGCACGGAACAGTTAGGGTGGGGAAGAGGAACTTTTCGAGCTTGGAAGAACAATGTTATTGTCATTCCTGAGCACTATCTATGAAAAGTCTTGGAGCATGAGCATGCCTCTGAAATTTACTTGCTTCGTCCTGCTTTGCTGCTCATTGGTAGGTGCGGGACCATCGGATAAAGGCGTGGTGTCCAGTACGCGAGCGGACGCTGATGCAGCTGTCAATACCGATCCGTCTTCGACTTTCTGGCGCAGCACCCATTCGGTCTTTGCTGAGGTGGACAGCCAGGGTTGGCTTGAACGCGAGTACCGGACTGAGGTGCGCTCGCGCTGGACCAAGGACAGCGTCTATTTTTTGTTCATCTGTCCCTATAAACACCTCTACCTCAACCCGAAGCCGGATGCTACCCGTGAAACCAATGAGCTGTGGAAGTGGAATGTGGCAGAGGTCTTCATCGGCTCAAATTTCCAGAACATCAAACGATACAAAGAATTCGAAATCTCTCCACAAGACGAGTGGGTTGACTTGGACATAAACCTCGACAATCCGCACCATGAAGAAGGGTGGGTGTGGAACTCGGGCTTTGAGCATGCAGCACGTATCGATGCGTCCAAGCACATTTGGTATGCGGCAATGCGAATCCCATTTGTGGCATTGGACGTTCCTGACGCAGTTACCGGAGAGCAGTTCCGAGTAAATTTTTTTCGCACTGAGGGGCCACCGGCAGATGCGAAACAAATCCTCTGGCGGCCTAGCATGAGCAAAACCTTCCACGTGCCCGAGAATTTTGGCTTGCTCAAACTTGTCGCGAAGTAATCCGAGCTTACACCATGCCTCTTCGGACGCGTGCGGCTCCCACCGCCAATTGATTTCGACTTTTAATGAATGTA
>JBPYDQ010000296.1:0-5255 GCA_051986135.1 Terriglobales bacterium
TACCTCACGGCCGGAACGGCTCAGAGGATGGCGGATTTGTTTCCAAGTCATGCCAAGCATCTGACTCCGCGGCAAAGCCAGGTACTTCAATTGTTGGCCGAAGGCCGAACGATGAAAGAGGCTGCGGCCACCCTGCGGGTCACGGCGCGCACAATAGCGTTCCACAAATATCGGATCATGGACGAATTCGACCTGAAGACAAACTCTGATCTGGTCCGATTCGCCATCAAGAAGGGGCTGCTTGCCAGTCCTTGAGGCCTCGTTACCGCCCTAGCTGGGCACTTAACTCAGGCCAGCCTCGATTTCTTGAGCCGATCCGGCGCAACACGCTACACCAGTTCTCCGAACGCTCGTCGAGAACCTGTATGAACTGCCAGTTACCAACCAAGTTTAAGAGCCGTTCACTCTAATCATGTCTCCAACTTGCATTGCCCAAACCAAGGAGTCAAAGCCTTTCGATTTGAAAGACGGAATTGAGCAGGATTCCGGCAATGCCGCCCCAAATCAATCGGACCGATGCGTGTGTACTCTATTGCACAAATGGCTGCAGGACGGGAAGGCGGTTGTTCGCGAAGCGCAGATCCTCTGCGTCGCGTTGCGTGATCCTCGAGTGCCCCTGCGAGCGAAGATGATTGCCGGCCCCGCTGCCGCCTATATCTTTGTTCAACTGCTGCCTACCTTCATCCCGGTTATCGATCAGCTAGATGACCTGTGCGCTCTTTGGATTGGCTCAACATTCCTGCGCAAATTGACACCGCCTGCGGTGATGAAGGACTGTGAAGCTCGCGGCCGATTCGGGAAGACCACTTTGAAGCGTAGCGGACGCTTCAGCCAAGCATTTTCAGAACGATCCGTAGCAACTCGCTAGCCGGCGTAGCAAGGATCACCATCGGAAGCATGGGCAGAGCGGCCGCAACAGTAAGAGGTGATCAGCGTCGATTTGTCGACCGGCACGAGGGACATGCCGCGTACGACCTCACGCCTCTTGCCAACGTTGGCGAGTGAGGACGCGTCAGGATGACTAATCAAAGCTTCCGGCGCCGTGTGACACTCGATCCACTTCGAATGAAATAGCTGGTTGTGCTTGTAATCAGTCCTGGCCACGAACAAGCTAGCCCATCGCTGGCGGAAGACCAGAACCGGCATCTATGTTTCCGAGGACTCTTACCTGAAAGAAATGGGTCAGGTCAGTATCTAACTGTGATCGAAGAACTGCACCAGCTAAAGAAAAGCGCGCTGCAGCTTCAACGAGACCGGTTTCGTGTCGGTGCTGACGGACGTGCCCGGTGTCCGTTGTGGCCATTCGCCTCGATTACAGGTCGCCAGCCCTTTCGCCCGATCTGAAATTGGCGTGCTACAGCCAAACATTACATCCCACATCTACTTTTATCGCCGATGCCTAATCGGTTTGTGAGGTCAGGGCCCCGATCAACTCACTTGCTTCCGGTGGCATTTGGACTTGGCCCGCCATGATTTGCTGGGGCGTTACTTCACGGCCATAAAGATTCTCATTGGCGCCTCCGTCTGGCCGCAATGTGGCTCCCGAGAGCGAGACACCGCCGAAAACACCGCGTGAACGTGAGTAGGAGAGCATCTGAGCTTGCATACTCGCATTGGTTGACGCCTCAGCGGTCCGTCCTACGGGCCCGGCGGCGACACTCGCGTCAGCGCCGAGTTTTACTTTGTTACTCACCAGGCTTTTGGCACCCTGGTCGTTCATGGCTATGATTACAAAGTCAGTCGCCTGTGCACCAAGCTGCAATCCGATGTTCCCTCCGCTCGACGCCATCATAATCGGCGCACTCCACGGACCCCTATAATCCGCGCCTGTCCGACACGTCATTACGCCCCGACCGTACGTGGCACCGACTCCGATTGCCACTTTCTTAACCGAAGGCAATATGATGACGCACTTGCTCCCACGTAGCACGCTCAGGGGAACACCGTTGTCCGGCATGTCGAGGATTTGTTTCAATACGTCACCCGATTCCTTGACCCGTTCTCGCTCAGTATTCGCACCCTGACCCCCTTGCTCCTGCGCTAAGCAAACGGTAGACGTTGCCAAGAAGGCCACCGCCAAGAAGATCTTCCAAAAGTCTCTCATATGTGCCTCCCTCAAACCCTTGGTCCATTCAGGTCGCGCAATTCCCTACGATTGCGTGTCTTTCCGCCTAGGTCAGTGGCTCCGACGCTTGGGGACCATTCCAATCAACAATCCGAAATTCCCAAGGATCCCGCTACCCCGGGGAATCGCATTTCAAGCAGAGCGTGCATCAGCAGCAAACCCAGTGTCGACTGTCAACTTTACTAGGCGATGACCGCTGAATCGGAGCTCCCAGTTTCAAGACGGCGATTGAACGCAACGGCGCGTTGGATCACGATCCATGCCAGAGGCAGCACGGCTACGCCTGCCAACTTTGCCAGTCGACGGCCTACTCTCTGAGCCTCAAAATCCCCTCGACCTCGGAGCAGGGCAACGATGCTAAAGGATTTCCATGCGCTCTATACGCCATCTTCGTTAGGAACCATCTCCTTTGGGTGCGAGTTGCGAGTTGCCGTCGGCACGAACGGGGCGAAATTGTTCGGGGGATAGGTTTATGCATATTTTCCAATGCCGGCCCTACAAGATCACCTCTGCATTGGAGCGCATGCTCCTTCATGCAGACAATCGCGCTGGGGGAGCTCAGGCACCTGGCACTAAACGATTTGGTTTGGGAAAAACATCTGTGCTGGTTTGTCTGCTTGCGCTGCATAGTCCGATCGGCTTTGGTTCCGCCCAATCGCAAACTCCGGCAGCCCCCTCAGCCAACGTGGGCGCTCAAGCTCAAGCCCCGACTAAGGACGTCGGTTGGCCGCGTCAGATAACCAAAGATGGCGCGACGCTGGTTTATTACCAACCGCAGATTGACGATTGGAAGGATTACGAGCGGATTTATTATAGGGTTGCCTTCTCGCTCACGCCCGCCGGCGGCGAGGCAGTTTTGGGCGTGGCCTCGATTGAGGCCAATACGCAGGTAGATAAAGACACTCACACCGCCTATCTCCGCGACATCCAGATCACCAGCGCCCGCTTCCCTTCTCTTGATGCGGAGAAATCGAAGCAAATGGAAGACTTGCTCAAGAAGCTAGCTCCTACCGGCAGCGAGCCTATCGCAGTGGAACGTCTGATGGCCGATTTAGAGAAGAGCAAGACACCGGCGAAACCAGTTGCCGTCGAGAACAATGCACCGCAGATCTTCCATAGCGACAAGCCGGCCGTGCTGCTGATGGTTCAGGATAAGCCGGTGTTGGCGCCGATCGAGAAGACTGACCTGCAGTTCATCGTTAACACCAATTGGAACTTATTCTTCGATAAGTCGACGAAGACATACTATCTCCTGCTTGACAAAGGCTGGCTCAGCGCAACAGCGCTACAGGGTCCGTGGACACCGGTGCAGAAACTTCCCAAAGACATGAACAAGCTACCGGACAACGAAAACTGGGCGGCGATCAAGAAAATGGTGCCTCCGCCTCCACCTTCCGGAACAGTCCCGCACATCTTCTTCAGTGACAAACCCGCGGAGTTAATCCTGTTCAAAGGGCCTCCGGTCTATACCAAAATCGCCGGGACACAATTGTTGTACGCAGCCAATACCGAGAGCAACGTTTTCGTCGACAATGCGCAAAAGCAATATTACGTCCTTTTATCCGGCCGCTGGTTTCGCTCTGCCTCTCTGGACGGTCCATGGGGATATGCTGGGAACGACTTGCCGAAAGACTTCGCCAAGATTCCCGCCGACTCGCCAAAAGCGGCTGTGCTCGCCTCGGTGCCGGGAACTGTGCAGGCGGCTGACGCCGTTATGTTGGCGCAGATCCCGACAACCGCGGTAGTCAATAAGGCTGAGGCCGCAGCCAAAGTCAAAGTGAATTACGGAGGACCTCCAGAGTTCAAGCCGATTGAAGGCACTTCGCTCGAGTACGCTTCCAACAGCCAGGAGCAGGTGATTAAAGTCGGCGATCTTTATTATTTGTGCTTCCAAGGTGTGTGGTTCAAGTCCACAAAACCCGAGGGTCCGTGGGAAACTGCTGACTCCGTGCCTAAAGAGATCTATAGCATTCCACCCAGTTCGCCCGTTTACAACGTCACGTATGTGACCCAGACGAGCGCCAGTGATACGACAGTTGAGTCCAGCTATACCGATGGCTACCTGGGGATGTTCGTCATCGGTATGGCTGCGGGAGTCGCCATCAGTTATGGCACCGGCTACTATTATCCCCCTTATGTTTACTGGGGTGGAGGCTATCCCTACTATCGTGCATGGCCGGCCACTTACGGTATGGGAGCGGTTTACCGTCCCTATTACGGAGCCTACGGGGTCGGCCGCGCCGCGTATGGCCCGTACGGAGGTATTGGAGGATCCGCCTGGTACAACCCATCGACCGGAAGATATGGCCGCTCAACCAGCGTGCAGGGTTTGTATGGCGGCAGAACTGTTGCGAGCGGCTATAACCCCTGGACCGGAGCGCGCGGAGCAACCGTTCAAAGCCACAACACATACGCGCAGTGGGGAAGTTCGGCTGCAGTGCGCGGCAATCAGTGGGCGCAGACGGGACATGTGAGCACCGCGCGAGGAACTGCGGACGCGTATCGGTCCTCTCAGGGTGCGGGAGTCGGCTACAGAAGCGCGAACGGCAGTGTTGCCAGAACCACCAATGGCGTGTACGCAGGCAATGACGGGAATGTCTACCGAAAAAATTCGAACGGAAGCTGGAGTGAGTACAACAACGGGAATTGGAACCAGGTCAGTTCGGAACAGCGCGCGCAAGCACAGCAGCGAACGCAAAACGCTCGTAACCAAGCCTCGCAACTGTCGCAAAGCGATCGCACACAGGCCTCCCAGAACCTGCAGAATGCCAGACAGTCTGGTTCCACGCCGACCGTCTCAAAGGACACCATGCAAGGACTCAATAACGCAGCGCAGTCCCGACAGCGTGGTCAGACGCAGACACAGAGGTTTCAGGGTAGAAGCCGCGGCGGCTCTCGAGGGGGCGGCGGACGCCCGCGGTGAAGTCAGTGCGCTGAAATGATTAAAACGGAGGATGGTAGGCGGGTCGCTGCTCGAACCTGCGGTCAGCACCACGGAGGGAAAATGGCTCTATCCGCTTTTGGTCATTTTGGAAACCATCGGCGCGGATCGCCTGGCAAGTACTCCCGATCTATCGAGAGGCGATGGCGGATCTACCGGCTACTCCTTTGACGGCACCGCCTTCGGCGC
>JBPYDQ010000297.1:0-6184 GCA_051986135.1 Terriglobales bacterium
TTTCGCCGTAACCAAGTTATGGGTGCATGGTGTCACGTGTCCGCGCTTCGCGGCACAGTCTTTGCACAACTTAGCACCGCTCCTCCTTACAATTGAATTTCCATAACACACGCGTCCGCTGCAACGCAGACGGCTTCCTTTAAGTCGCTCTATCGAAAGCGCGAAAACACTCCGTGCTCGTGCTCTCATCTTGCCTGCTCGCGCTTCCGATACAGCACTAAGGCTTCCCGGGCATTTGAAAGAGCCAATCGCTCTTATTGAGGCGTGCTTTTTGCTAGCATGGCTGCTAGTGGCGTCGGTTTGTCATGGGCAAAGACATCTACAATGCGGAGTTCCCAAAAGGTTCAAAAGTAAAAATCGCCGACCGTACTTTTCTGGAGGAGTTCCTCCGCGCTTGGAAATTTCACCACAAACTGAGACCAGAACAAGTGAATTACGCCGACAAGGTTGCCAAAGTGAAGTCGGTTGGTTTTTACCATGGCGGTGACCAACTCTACGAACTCAAGGGCGTGCCGGGCCTGTGGCATGAGCAATGTTTGAGACCGGTTGAGCAAAAGGGATTCTTTCGCAGAGTCTTCGGGTCCTAGCCTCCACTTTTCCGATAAAGCACGACAAACCAGGCACAACGAGGGTTTCATCGTCAGTTCAGGTGTCTTAGACTCAAGCCATGCCCTCCAACTCAGAGCCCGATGACGTGTCACCCGTCCCTGACGTGGTGCCGGTCGAACGAATGAGCGGTGACGATGATGAGGACACGGCGTTCCTTCGAGAGATGTTGGAACATGCGAAGAATTACATACGGTCGTTTTCTTGGTGCGATTCGATCGTCGGTTCGTATTTTGCTGGAGGCGTGGGAAAAGTCTTCGCAACCTTTCTATTCAAAATTAGTTCCAGTTCTCGTGATATAGACCCTTGGGAGTGGGTGTTTGTGGGGGATGTTCCACCTGCATACCTACCTTTGGGAGATGCCGGTTCAAAGATTGCGGCGTTTGAGACTTACATCGAAGGTATGCAGCGGTGGGTCGAGGTTGCCCGTGAAGGACGGGAACCTGAACCCGAGGATTGCTGTCCGCCTGTGAATGTTCCTGCAACTCCTGAATGGGCGGAGAATCTGGACAACAGGCTTCAAGACTTGCGTAAGTGGATAAGGCCACACTTTGAGTAGGCAATTGCGGCGCATGGGTACTGATACGAACTTTTCCGGTTTGCATGACTTATCAGGACTTAGCTCGCAGTTGCCAAGAAATCGCCGCCAAACTCATTTCTTCTTCAGCTCCGCGTCCCAGTTCACGATCAACACAGCCGGGTTGGGATTCACATCTTCCGTGGTGGTGAATATGAAACGGTCGCCGTTCTTCGATACATCAAAGGGCCGGACTCCCGGAGAGGACGCAGTGGTCTGGAACAACATCTGGGGAGCACTAAGTTCAAGCTTTCCGCCTGTTGATTTTACGTCCACCTTCATCATCCTGCCAGCCAGGTCCAAGAAGAAGAGTTCCTTTCCGTCGGACCGCCATTTGGCCGACAATCCTCCCGCGGTTGATGCCTGTATTTTGGTTTCGCCTCCCGGAAACGCCGCGACATAGACCTGAAAAATCCCTGACTCGATGGAACCGTACGCTAACCAGCGTCCATCCGGAGAAAATTCCGCCCCAAACATTCGGAACGAGGATTTTAGGAATGCGAAAGGCTGGCGATCTCCGAACAGCGGCAGAATCCATATTTGACTCTTGTTCTCGTTCTTCTCCTCTACCTGTTGGTAGGCGAGAAACCGTCCGTCCGGCGACCAGGAATCGGGGTACTTGCGCCAGCTATCTTCCAGCAGCACCTTCTCTTCACCCGCTCCGCCCAACTGCTTCGAGTAGAGATTCATGTGACCGTGCCGGTCTGTGGAAAACGCGATTTGAGTTCCGTCCGGCGACCACACCATGTTCCCTCCAATACCCAAACCCAACGGATTCGCTTCGGCCGCCGAGTCAAAAGTGAATCGCGTTCGAACGCCTCTAGACAAATCGTGAATCCAAATATCCCGTTGCCGGTTCCGGGGATCGCCTACCAAGACCGAGAGTTTGTGTTCGTCGGGAGAGAGACGAGGGCCCATGGCAACGCCGTTCTCGGTATCTAGAAGCTGGAGTTGTTTGCCGTTCCTATCAAACCAATAAAGCTGGGTCCCGGAAGTCCCCCCGGAGCGCACTGCCAGGACACCGGCTTGAGAAACGCTGAAGACACCAAAGCTTTGCCCCCAAGAAAACATGATGTGATCCGCGACAGCTTCGGCCCTTCCCTTCAATTTCAGACTTCGGGCATTAAACGGCTGCGCCATTAGGCTCCCGTCACGCCAAAAAAGCAGATAACCCGGCGGCGCATAGGCGGCATTGGAATCCGTGGCGAACAGGAATTTCGACTCTTGCGAGCCCAACTTGCCCGCATAAATCCCCCTTTGGTCCCCTCCTCGGACAAAGAAAATGAAGGTTTGCCCGTCCGGCAGGAAATACGGCCAGCGATGGGAAATCTCATGGCGTGCTTCATTCAGTTGAGTGACAGCTACGGGTGTGCCGCCGGACTCCGATACTCTATAAAGCGCACTAAAAGAGGAAGGCGCGAATAGAATTGTGCCGTCATTGCTCCAAGCCCCGCCCCGCCCATACGGTGCTTCACACAACGTTTCCACGGGCCCGCCGGAAGCATCGGTCTTTTTCAACTTACCATCGGAAAAAAAACCGATGGATCTCCCATCCGGCGACCAGAACGGCCAAGTGCCGCCTTCCGTGCCGGGAAGGGGCTGGGCGGTTACCGAATCGATGGCTTGGACCCAAAGGTGCTGTTTTCCCGTCTCCTCGGTGGTGCCAAATACGAACCTCTGGCCATTGGGTGAAACAGCCAAGGGGGCTCCCATGATTCCCACCGAAGAGAACGATGTCTTGTCGGGCGGGAGTATATACGCGCGAACCACTCGTTCCGGGGCAGACGTGCGGCGGACCAACACGATCCCAAGGAAAACTGCAACCAGCGTCACCAGCGCTGCCACTCCCCAGCCCAACCAAGCTTTTGTTTGTAGCGGCACAGCCGATGCCGTCCCGGCCTGCGAGCCGCCTTCCGCGATCCACTGCAGCTCGCCAGAGAGATCCGCAGCGCTCTGCCAGCGCTTCTCAGGTTCCTTTGCCAGGCATCTGCGAATGGCATGATCGAGTGTCGGCGGCGTCATCGGCTTGAAGGTGCCGATTGGCGCTGGCTCCTTTTCCAGAATCGCCGAAGCCACGCTGAGCTGGCTCTTTCCTTCAAACGCATGCTGGCCTGTCAGCATTTCGTATAACACGGCCCCGAGCGAGAAAATATCGCTCCGGCCGTCCAGCTCCTTCCCTTCCACCTGCTCCGGCGACATGTACTGAAAGGTCCCAACGATCATGCCTTCCTGTGTCACGGGTGATTGCGCCTTGGTGACCGTCATGGTGGCAAGAGTTGCCAGCGGCGCCGCAGGCTTCGCCAAGCCAAAATCCAATAGCTTCGTGCCCGTGGAAGTCAGCATGATGTTCCCAGGCTTCAAATCCCGATGCACGATTCCTGCGCGGTGCGCTTTGTCCAGCGCATCCGCAATCTGCGCACCGTACTTCAACACTTGTTCAAGCCGCAGCGCCCCTTTCTCCAGCCGCTTCGCAAGCGTCTCGCCTTCCACGCACTCCATCACCAAATAATCCACGCTGTCCTGGGAACCAATGTCGTGCAACACGCAAATGTTCGGATGATTCAGGCTGGAAATCGTCTTCGCTTCGCGTTCAAACCGCTGCTTGCGAACCGGATCGGCTGAAAGCTGCTGAGGAAGAATCTTGATCGCAACTGTACGATCCAGACGCGTGTCCTTCGCGCGATACACTTCGCCCATTCCGCCGGCGCCCAGCGGTGATGCGATTTCATATGGTCCTAGTTTTGTGCCTGGAACGAGGGGCATAATTGGCGTGATTATAGCCCTAGAACGGCGTTCTGGCACTTCTGCGGTCGGTCAGTACCTGGTAAACCGCAAAATCGGAAACATAGGCAGGCATGGTTCGGATACGGCGCGTCTTTACCGGGACCTCATGTTGGAGTCATAATTCCGCAAGGAAACATGTGAAATTCCGAGCGCAATTCCTGCAAGCTGGCCTTGGGTGCGTCCTACTTGCGACTTCACTGGTTGCGCAGAAAGAAACGTTCGTCCCTGCAAGTGATGTTTCATTCAAGATTTTCACCGAGCAGACCAGTTTCAAAGCAGGCGAGTCAATCACGCTTAAATACAGGGTGAAAAATATCAGTAATGCTGCACTGTTCGTGCCGCGAGAATGGGAAGCGACTTGTCCGCGCGGCCCTCACTTGTGGGCTTGGTTTGAGGGTTCGGGCAGACATTTCGTGCCGGGCTATGGTGGCGACTGCGTTCCGAGCCCCCAAACTATTCGCGAACAGATGAGCAAAGAGGCGGTGTTGCTCAAACCCGGTGAACACCGTGACGGCACAACGGTATTGGACACTAAGCTTTTCGGAGGTTTGAAGCCGGGACCCTACAGAGTTGAGGCGTCATTGACCGGTTGGACGGATGAGAAATTTACCGAGTTAGAGCGTTCCGAACTATCGCGGATGGGCAGTCCTTTCATGAGGGGAGAAGTGCAGGGCTCCATTCCGCGTCACGCTGACACCTAGCGAAAAATAATCTCGCAGCACTGACGCCAACGAAACTCTCTGGCGGCCAACTCCTGATTTACCGCGGAATCGTCCATGTAAAGTACTGGGACGAGCTTGTCCGCGAACGCGAACAAATCAGGCACTACTTCCGAGTTGCTCGTGATGCGCTCAAAATAGGGCCGGTCAGCACTGTCAGTGTAATCGCCTGTTAACAACAGCGTCGCGGAGGGCAGAGAGGCAGACACGGGTGTACTATTAGTGCCGCTCCTGAAGCCCACGAGGAGGTTCCGGCTTATGCGACCTATGTTGCTCACGCTCTTGCTTCTCGCGTCACTGCCAACCTTCCGACAGACTGCTGATTCCTCGCAGCCCGAGGGCACAATCAGCGGTACCGTGCTTGATGAACATGGGCAACCATTCAGAGGCGTCGCAGTGTGCACTTACATGCCGGGCGCACCTTCGGGATCCAAAGAAGTACGCGGTGACTGCCCGGTCACAACCGATGAAGCTGGCCAATTCCGCATTGACCACGTGGCGATGGGAACGTTCGGGGTCGAGGCAATAAAGCCGGAAGATGGTTACGTTGCCTTCGCTGGCACCAGCGTAAAAGAAATGGTCACGTTAACGCCGAGCCAGTCGTCGGCGACAGTTGTATTGAAGCTCGGCCCGAAGCCGGGCGTGCTGCTTCCGAACGTGAAGGACAAACTCACAGGGGAGCCCATAATGAGTTTTCAGGTAAGCTGGGAGATCTCCGAGAGGGAGATCTCCGAGAGCCCGAATAGGAGTTACTCAGGCGGGCAGACAATCGAACAAGGGATCAACCGCGCTATAGTTCCACCAGAAAAATTTCTTCTTCTGACAATCTCCGCCCGCGGCTACAAGAAATGGATCTACCACGATCCGTCTGATCCTTCTCGACCGGCGTTCATTCGTTTGCAACCGGGTGAAGAGAAGGAACTGCTCGTAGAACTCGAGCCGCAAGCTCCTGCGGCACCCTCGCCACAAGGCCGCATCATCGGTTCCGTGGTCAATGATTCAAATGAGCCTGTAGGAAACGCAGTGCTGTGCACATCGGTCGTGAGCGCAAATTCTGCTCATACCAGTTGTGGCAGTCAGACAGCTGACACGCAGGGCCACTTCGATATCATCGTTCCTCTGGAAACGAACAGAATTTTCGCTGAGAATCCGCAGGCTGGATATCAGCGGCCTAATAACCCAATGCAAGAAGGTGTACACGTAAAACTAAGCGAAGTCGAACCTGTTGCCCACGTCGAGATCAAGGTCGGCCCACGGCCCGCCGAGTTAACTCTTACCGTAACGGATAGGGCGACAGGAAAGCTGGTCGATTCGTTTATTGTGCGCTGGATACGAATCGATGACGGTCCGATTACAGCGACGGACAGCCGCAAAAGCCGCGTCTTTGTGCCGCCGGATGTCGACCTACTACTGACCGTCCAGGCGGCTGGCTACGAGCGCTGGTTTTACAGCGATGTTTCCGCTCCATCAAGGCCAATCTTACATCTGGCCTCCGGCG
>JBPYDQ010000298.1:0-4893 GCA_051986135.1 Terriglobales bacterium
GTTTGGAAAGGCAAACGGGTCCGCACTGTTCAAACCGAGCGGATCGCCGCTGATCAAAGGCGAAAACGGCAAGCCGGTGGAGACCAGCACGATGCCGCCGAGTTGCCAGCCACTAATAATCCAGGCCTTTGCGCTCTGATAAGTTGGGAGGTTGTAAGTGAAATTCGCTACGAAGTTCTGTGCAATATTGAAGTCCGACAGTCCTTTCCGCCTCGGCGGCGCCCAAAGGGGCAGGCTGGAGATGCTGTTGGCGAAGGTATCGCCAAATGTTGAGGACGACCCGTCATCAAGAGACTTTCCCCAGGTGTAAGAAATGCTACCCTGAAAATTCTTTACCAGGTGCTTGGTCAGCATTACTTGCAAAGCGTTGTAAGTTGAGCCACCGGTGAAATAGAGGGCACTAATTTGCCCCACGTTGGGGTTGATTCGCGTTCCACTGCCGCGCGGGACCGGGAAGAAGTAATTGTTGTTCACTACGGTTGTCGGGAACACCGTGTTCGCATCGTCGATTCGGTATGGCAGATGTACCCCGTGAGTTCCGAAGTAACCTATCTGGAAGACCGTTTGCCCGGAAAACTCATGTTGAATGTTGATGTTCCATTGCTGAACATAGCTGCGCGAAGGATTAAACTGGACCAGGCTATATCGCAAGTTGTTGCCATTGAGAAGTGGATAGGCACCATTCGGGAACGATCCGGGCGGCAGTTTGGAGACGCTGCCCTGTTGGAAGAATGGGGCCGCAAAGATACTAATTCCTTCAAAGAGATAATTCAGAGGCAGAGCATCATAGATTCCATACGCACCCCGAATCACCGTCGCACCGTCGCCAAATACGTCCCAGGCTGCCCCAACCCTGGGAGCAAAGTTTTTGTAAGTAGAATTCTGGAAGTATGGAGCTCCGATCACAGGGGCCGGAGCAGTCAGAACGCGCAAGTTCGAGATCTGGTTTCCTTCCACATAGGGCACAGATGCAGGTTCGTACCGTAGGCCGAGGTTGAGGGTCAGACTTGGCCGAACTCGGAAATCATCCTTGATGTAGATGCCATAGACAGACTGGCGCAGATCTTTCGGAGAGATGACTGACGAAATAGGAGCATTGAAGGTGCTCGGCTTGTTCGTCAGGAAATTAGAAAGAGAGCTAAAGGTGTATTGACCATTCGGATTCGCGGTGCCCAGCTGATTGTTTTGCAACCTCTCAAATGAAAACCCCATCTCGATTGAGTGCCGGCCTTTCGTCCACGATAGATCGTCGTATACCTGATAAGAGTTGAGGTGGAAGTCGAATTCACCCACTGCTCCGGCACCTCCTTGGAAATTGGCTATACCTCCTATGTTAATCAGTCCCACGGGCAGGCCTGGCACAAATCCAAGGGTTTTGTCAGCCGCGAGAGGGTTTATCAAGCTTACCGTCGTAGGAGCAATCGAGACTACCCGGCTGTAGCCGAATCTGACGGTGTTGAGCAGCGTTGGGCTGAACACATGCACTTCATTCAACCCAATCATCTGCCTCCGATCGTAATTGCCGGTGACCTTCACGTTGAGCGGATCGGGCGCAACTAAGCTTCCATTATCGTAGAAGTAGGTGCTGCTGAAGGTATCTCTAGGACCGATCGTGTAATCTCCCCGGATCGTAAAGTAATTTTCGTGGACGGTAATCGGATCATTAAATAAAAAGATCCCAGTGTCACCCGTCACGGTGCTGTTCGGCAAAGGATAAAATTGCAAATAGGGCTGAACGAGGGGGCTGACGGTTACAGGACCGGCAACCAGATTTCCCTGCCGGGCCGCCGCCGAGGGGACTACGCTGCTGACGTTAGCTCCTTGATATTGGTAGAGCCCTTCGTAATTGCCGAAGATGAATAGTTTTTCCTTGACGATCGGTCCCCCGATTGCTCCGCCAAACTGGTTCCGCCGAAACTGAGCGATCTGTCCCGGCTGGTCGAACTCATTCCGCGCATCCAAGGCGCTGTTTCGCAGAAATTCGTACGCGGTTCCGTGCCACTGGTTCGAGCCGGAGCGCGTAACAGCGTTGATGACCCCCCCGGACGTCTTTCCTGTATCAGCTCCCGGATTGCTGGTGATTACAGAAAATTCCTGAATGGCGTCAACACCCAGATTGGTACCCGTCACGCCACCCGGACCACCATTCGAATAATCATTGATACTGATCCCATCGACCCTGTAGTTGTTGCTCTGTGGCCTGGCGCCGCCTACGGTCAACTGGTTGCCGACGCCGCGGTTCGCGCGTTGGTTGCTCACCGACACCGCCGGCTGGGTCCTGGCCGGGGCCACACCCGGCTGCAAGACGGCCAACTGACCCCAGTCTCGTCCGTTCAACGGCAAATCCACGATCGTGCGGGCACCTACTACGGGTGCCACCGTCGAGGAGACCGCGTCTACGACAGGGGCTGTACTAGTTACCGCAATCGTCTCAGTTGCGGAACCCGGGCTCAGATCGAAATTGATGGATTGTTCAGCATTGACCGTGAGAACGACGTGTTGGAAGACCTGTTTAGCGAAACCTGTGGCCTCAGCTGTAACGGTGTAATCTCCGGGAGGCAAACTAGGAAAGTCGTATAGACCCGATGCGTTGCTGTCGGCGTTCCGCGCAAGACCGGTTGCAGTATTCGTAACCGTGACTGTGGCGTTGGGGACAATGGCCCCGCTTTTGTCCGAAACGAGACCCTGGATCGAGCCTGTCGCCAGTTGGGCGAGGGCGCCGATCGGTCCCAGGCAGATCGTTGCGATCAGAATCACCAGGCGGTATGTGTTGCGTTGAACTGTCAACATACGAATTCTCCTCTCGGACGTGAGCCCCAGCGCTCCCTAGGCACCTGACCATATTGCTCGACTACGCTCGATTTCGGCCCCGCTACCGAATGTCCCGACGTTGAAGAGCTTCGACTATGTGCATTACGTGCTCAGCAAATGAAGCAACTGTGAATCGAAGATAAAAAAATGTTCTAATTCTCTACTTTGGGCTCACCTGGGAACCCAGGCGATGGCCGGCATCCGGTCCTCTTGAGGGCTGAAAGGCCGGACGCGAGCATACAAAGGGCATTTTGATAACGGTTCTTCATGTTGCATTCAGGATCGCTTCATAGAGCCAGCATAAGTTTTTACCCAGCGGGCTCCGGCCCGAGTCTTATTTCATGCGGAAGGATGAAACACCACAATGAAACGTTCGATTACCACGGCAGCGGTCCTCTTGACAATCGTACTGGGCGCCGGAGTTTTGGCTGCCCAGACAACAACGGCGACGAAACCGGATATTTTTGCGCAGAAGCTCGTAGACGAAGCTCTTACGAAACATCCGGAAGTGATCATCATTGCTATGCATGTCACGCCACCGGGAAAAACCGAGAACGTAATCATCGCATCGAACATCGGCCGCTACGGCAAGAAGGCCGACGAAGACGACATGCGGGTCATCGGCACCGGAAAGAACAATCTCGAGTTGAATAAGGCGGGGAATCACTTCGAAGTCGAATTTGCCATGAAGGACCAGTCTGACGCGACAATCGGCGCTGCCGGAGTTGTCTTTAACTACAAGCCAGGAGACGATAAAGCCCAAATGGAAAAGGTTGCCAATCAGATCCGCGACGAGTGGAAGGTGCAGACCCCTAACAAGGAGAGCCTCTTCGCACCCTCAAAGTGATCGGACAGGTAGCGGGCAAAGGGGCGCCGAGCGACTGATCGAGCATGAGCACGAGTAGGCATGGGCCGACGGTGCGGGCGCCCAATACTCCAGGCTTCTGGCCTAAGTCCGAGGAAACGAAAAGGAGGTCGACGGGGCTGCTGTCACAGCAGGAGCCGCCGCCTCTAATTGTATTGGCAGCTTGACTGTGACGGTGGTTCCTCGTCCTTCGGCACTTTCGATCGAAACTGCGCCCCCATGTGCGCGGCAGACTGCATCAACTATGGACAAACCCAGCCCAAAACCGCGGACACCACGAGAACGAGCCTTTTCAGCTCGATAGAATCGTTCGAATACGTGGGGCAGCGATGCTGCCGGTATACCCACTCCATCGTCGCTGACTCTCAGAACTGCATTGTTTTCCGCAGCACCGGTGGTGACAACGACGTGACCGTTCGTTCGGGTGTACTTGATCGCGTTATCGAGAAGGTTCACCAGCACCTGCTTGATGCGGGTCTCATCTCCGATTACTTGAACAGGACCGGTTGAGGCGCAAGTCAGTGAAATTCGCTTTTCACTCGCCAGGAGATGCATTTGTTCGGTCGTGGTCCTCGCCAGGGCATTCAAATCGAAAGGATTGTACTCGATCCCAGCGCCCCCAGAATCCAGCCGCGAAATTGCCAGCAGGCTTTCAACGATGTTTGCTAGACGCTCAATTTCTTCGAGGGCGCTGCCCACCGAGTCAGTTACTTCAGGTTGAAGGCCGCGCAGTTGAATCACGTGCTCGAGTTCTCCCCGAAGAATCGTCAGAGGTGTTCGCAGCTCATGCGAAACGTCCGCCGAGAACCGGCGGTTGTGGTCCAGAGCATCTTCCAAGCGACCAATCATGCGGTTCAGGGCATGCGACAGACGCTCAAGTTCATCGCCTGTCGGGATGACAGGCAGGCGTTCTCCCAGCTCTCCCACACCTATGCGTTCGGCCTTTGTTGTGAGCGAGACCATTGGTTTCAAAGGTTGCGACATCAGCAGGTATCCACCGATCCCCGCAACGACGACCACAATAGGTGTCAAGGTCAACAGCAACGCTAGCAGGTCACGGAGCAGGTTCGAGATAGGATGATGTGAAATGGCAGTTTCGATCAGGTAGCGCGCTCCAGAGCTCGATTGGTATGGGAAGCTATAAACAACGAGGTCAGTCTGACTGTCTTTTCTTTCATGGTGGAACTCGGCAGTTTGAAGGTGAACATCTGGCGGCA
>JBPYDQ010000299.1:0-6097 GCA_051986135.1 Terriglobales bacterium
CCTTGGTCACTGGCGAATTCGATTCGAGCGCATTGATCGTAGACCAACTTCCGGAGCGCGATCCTGTGCTCACAACAACGTGGGCCTTCTTGGGGAAAATATATCCCACCCCGTCATGTAGGACCCAGGAGACCGTATTCAGCACGTGCGGTCCGGAAGCGATGGCCTTGCTATCAGCCATGACTGTTCCGTGCAGCAGAGTTTGGTTGAGGGTTGTGTTTACCGGCACATTGTCCGACGAGGAGATTCCCGCCCCAAGCGCGACAAATTCGTCGTCGAAGAAAAACCAGGCCTTGTAAGCATGGATGGATGGCGCGTTTTGGATATCGAGCTTCATCGCGGAAACACCATACTTTCCATCCGATGCACCCCCGGCGAACAAGCCTCGCTGGTCGACATGCGAAAGGAACGCAGGTATTTCCACAGGACAAGTCACGCCGGGGAGATGAGCCCAGTCCCATACCGGAAATATTCCCTGGTACTCGTCTCCTCTGCGAACCGTGAAATTCGTTCCGAACGGGATCCAATAACCCTTAAGGTTCTCGTTATTAACTTTCTCCGTCCCATAGGTGCGAGCGGAAGCCAGCTTGACTGAGGTGTAATAATCACTCCGCTGATGAACCGTAAAGTCAGAATTCCAGAAATGCTTGTGCCCCAGAAAACTGTAAGGCGCGCCGGAGCCCTGAATATGCGCTTTCAACGCGTCGCAGTCGGGCTTCTTGTCCGGACGGAGAATGGATAACTGGTCGCAGACGGAGATCAGACCAAGAGATTCCTTTCCTCCCCCAGGACGCGCAATGTCTCTGCCAATCACTCCATAGTCCAGCATGGGCCCTCGAACCATGTAGCGAGAACCGTCGAGAAGATAGTCAGCCAGAATGCCGATCTTGTCCGGCGCAAAAGCAAAGCGAGTCCTGTCAAGAACCCTTGCATAAGTGAAGCTGTCCTGGAGGAATGCCTCGCCGTAACCGCCAACGTAGAGCTGGGGTCCATGCATATGAAAGCTGTGATCGGGCTGAATGCCTTCGGCAGTTGTGATCGCGTATACGCTCTCCAGCCGGCGCACGGCAGTTTGGACGTCGCCGGCATCGTCTCTTAGCACCCCGCGCACCAATTCTTCTACCGCGAGCCACACTAGGTTTTGCCCGGTGGAGGGTACTTGGCTCGGGTCCAAGAAGAAAGCAGCGCCCGTTCGAATCATGTTCGGGGACAGATCACCGTCCATAAGGACCAGTATGGTCTCGAGCGCGAGTTGCTGGCCGATATCGTTGGACCACCAGCTATCGGACACGGGCTTTTTGATATACCAGTAAGTCAGACCTTTCGTAATCCCCTGGAGCAATTTGGCCGAGTGAAAATCCGGGCTCGTATGATTCTCGTAGGCGATCACCATTTGTGCCAACCGGTCCAAATGTCTCTGAGGGTCCCAAAGCGGGACCATGGAGCGATCGGCGTAATTGATGTCGGGCCAACTTCCCTGAACAGTCTCTGTTGCAAGATACTGGCTAGCCTTGGAAAAATCCTTGCCTACATAGCTTGCCTTTAGTCGGCCTTTGATCACGGCAATATCCGATTCTGCCGAGACCATTGCCGTTTGCGGCGCCGCCTTGCTTGCAGTCGCCACATACGCCGGCAGGCACGCAGCCAAGGCACTGGTCACCAGAAATCGCCGAAACATCTTTGTGCACATAATGTGGGCTCTATGCTGATTTGCCCTCTTGGCTCAGGCTGAGGTGGCGCCTAGTCTATTTCCTACTTGCGCTTGAGGTAATCATCGTGTGGCGGCGCGTAGCTGCATCATTTCACCAGGTCTCTATTCGGTTAGGGTGAAGGTTTGATTGGGAGACGAACTGCAGACGTTCTGGCGGATGGTGCCCCCTCTCCCCGGGTCTTCAAGACAAAGCCCGCTGTTCTTGACGCGAATCTGCTGGCGACCTCCGCCCTGGCCAACCAGCTTGAATAACTCGTTGCCAAACAGGGAAGGCCCCCTGCCGCAGCTCCGCTGAATCAGATTTCCTGGGCCGCCATATTTTATCCCGTCTCCTGGCGATGACGCACCGCTGGATATCTTCAAGCAGAGGTCTCGCGTCCCATTTACAGTGTGAATCGAATAGAAACCGCTTCCCTGATCGACAAAATTAAACTCCATATTGGTGGAGCCCCCACACGGGTAAGGAATGATCGCCTCGCCGCTGTTATTCGTGTTTCCTCTGATGTTGAAACACAGCCCGGTTGCCTGGGAGACGATCTGATGCCTCCCTTCATGTAGGGATGCTTCAAGAACGTAGCCGAGGAGGGTCTCCATTTTTCCCACGTGATCGCAGTCTTCGCTGTTAGCTGCGAAGTGCGACTTCTCCGCTTCGGAATAGCAGCTGTACAGCGGCTGCGTGCCCGGTTGGGCGGATGTAAAGACAAAACCCGGGGTTCGCGACCGTGTATAGCCATGCCTTTCGCATACCCATCCCTGAGGCGCTTTTTGCATCAGGACATGAACGAGCGGCTCCCCGGGCTTGCTGAGACACTCTTCCAACTCGACGGAAGGCCGCTTCGCATCGAGCGCCGTCAGCAGATAGCCCAACTTGGCTTCCACCTTGTATTCTGTGCCATGAACGGAGGGAACAGGTGCCGTCGTGGACCAACGGTCATGCAGGGCCGGGTTATACCAACGCGCAAGTAGGATTCCACCCGCTGGTTCATCGGCTTGGCGGGAGCGAGAAACCTCGATTGGCCGCAGGACGAGGTAGCGCTGGCCAAATCCCTCGTTGGGTTGAATATACGTGTAGGCCAGCAGCCAGTGGTCATCGAGTTGGTTTTCCCCTGCGTTGGCATCTAAGAGAACCTGATAAGCAGAGAAATCGTGCGCCTCGGGACGCTTCCAGGATCCACCATCTCCCGGCATAACCGTGACGCCGAGGGGCTTGAAATGCACATGATCCTGCGACACGTAAATTCCTAAACCCACACCTCCGGGATTGCTCCCGAGAATGATTGTCTCGCCGGTAGCGATCCAACGCGCTGCAGCCTGCCCGCCAACGTCCAGTAGGGTGGCATTGCCGCCCAGACCCGGCTCGCTCCAGCTGCCATTAAAGTATCGCTTCCAGTTGCCCGGGCCCGGATTCGTAACCGGTGCACGCGCCACAATCACGCCTCCTGGGTGCCTGTACCACCAAGCGTAAAGGTAATAGTAGCCGTCTTTGCCATCGATTGCGTCACCGTCGCCAACTCCGGTGACCTTGCCGTGGACCACGCCTTCTGTTCCGGTAATGATTTGGCCAAGGCGCCGCCAACTCTTCCCGTCATTCTCGGAGACGGCCATGGACATTGACTTTAAGCTAGTTATTGTCGGGTCCCAGCGGTCGCCGGTTTCGTCGTGTACCCAGGCTAAAAGCCTATTGCCAGACCGCTCGATGTGAGCGATCCACTCCCCACTCTCCCCATACTCGCCATGCGGCGCCGGGCCGAGCACCGGCATTGGCCTTCCCGCCATATCCCAAGGCGAGTCTCCATCAATGGCGTAAGTGGTAGCGCTGGCGCTAAAGCCGCGGAAGCGCCCATTTGGCAGCCGGACCATCGTGAGGCCGCTGTCTGGAATTCCCGGCCCAGGGCCCTGTACGATTTTAGGGAGCCCCACACGGATGCTGATACAGTCTGTGCAGGCCGCGGCCTCTTGCGGATTCTTCGTATCAGTTGCTTGCGCCCTCGCAGCGTCCTGCACGCCAACAAGCAAGATGATACTCGTCACGAAAACCGACGACGCATGAGCCCCATGGCTGGAAAAACCATCCCTTGACATCAACATGAGTTCCCCCAAGCGCGAATAAGTTGCAAGCAGTAGCAAAGATCAACAGTGGTTTTATGAGGAACCAAAGTTCGAAGTAACAGCGGGCCGCCTACACATGTCGTCCCGCCGTATCACATCGGACTCAGAGCCAATCGTGTGGGTGCTGCCCCGTCACTCCCCGTCGGCATCGTCAGTGCGCGGAAAGTACACGAACTGCCCGGCGGCGTTGCTTGCCCAGCAGGCCTCCTTGGTGCAGAACGGCAAGCCGTCGATGTGAATGAGGTTTTGCGGAGAGTTCGTGTTAGACAAGAGGAATCCGTATCGGGCGCACTCCTTGAGTATAAGCGCCTCATTATCGAACGACATTTCGTAGTTTTGCAACAAAACGACCTTGTGAAGTTTGAACATGCCAGCATAGAATTTGGCATATCTTGTCGCGAAATATTGATCTATTGTCAGATTCCCTACCGACGGATCCACCTTGTTGTCTGGATCGAAATACTCCGATTCCTTCATGAAGGCATCGGAATAGTACAAGCCCTCAGTCAAGGCCGGGACGTTGTCCTCAAGGACGCCTGAGTAGTTGGTGATGATGACAAAGCGAGAATTGGGGTGGCGGTCACGAATATGGTGCCAGATCGCTTTGGCAAAATCCTTCTGGTTCTCGCGATAGTCGGCGACGCCAGCAAGGCCCGCGGCGTATCCATTCGGTCCCCAGGCGCCGTCGTTATAGAGCGTATCGAGAAACACGCCGTCGAAGCCGAGGGCGATTATCTTGTCGATTTCACTCAGAATATAGGCCTGCCAGGCCGGATCCCAGTCCCTGACAAGCCATAGACCGTTGAATTTCGGGTTAGGTGGACCGAACCAGCTCGGGGCCGCAGCGGTGAGTTCGCCTTGGGCATCGAACCAGCTTGCCTGATCAGTCAAATCGATGTTCGAACAGCAGCGCATGAACTCCCCTGCATCGATGTAGGCGATCGCCAAACGACCGCGGGAGTTGCTGTCCTCAAAAATGCGCACACCCGCAGGATCGATTGTATTGTGGCCGCCATAATAGTCGGCAATCAGCATGTCGTAGGGCTCGGGGGCAGCGGCCTGGAACGCCTGCCCCGCGTTCGGTGCTCCATCGACGCCCGGCGCGATAAAATAGTCGAAGCTGTCAACATGATGGATTTTCATTGGCTTAACTTGACGGTCCTCGGCATACGCCCTCTTTACGTCCGCCGTCGACGTGGCAGCGAGACCAAGCAGTGCAAACGCAAATATCGCCAAGAGTGAACGTAATGGCCGTATCATCGCAGTCGGCTCCCAAGATCAATCGCTCAAGAGTGAAGAATGAGGAATCGCTGCCCCACCGGCGTCAGCGTGGCGCGCAGCCGTGTCACATTGTTGACACCCCATCGGATGCCGGGATTTTCCCCGACATTTTTTGGATGCAAGGCCTCGGCTCGTCACCGGCGGCAAACCGCGCCGTCGCCAGGACGACCGTGCCGCACGTACGCGAGGGCAGGAGTGGGTCCAATTGCCGCCATGCGAGGCAGGCAGAGTGCCAACGACGGTCCGCCCCAATTAAGAAAAGCCTGCCACTACATACGCGTCTTCTCGTCCCCCACAGCCCGGATGCCTGCTATTCCGAAGCCGAGAAATCCCTTTCTGCCGCAAGTATCTTTCGCCGCGGCACCCTGACCGACGCCGGCAAATTGGCGCTGAGCCCGATTTGACCGTGCCGCCTTCAGCAATCTCGGAGTATCGCGATGAAAAAGGTTGCAATGCCCATCATTCTTCTCGGCTGCCTCCTGCTCATGCCTTTGGTTCCAGCTTTTGCGCAGGCCGCCGACGAAGGGAATTCGCCGCCGACAAAGACGTTGTTTTGCATGGACTGCATTCGTATCCGGGTCGGCATCCCTTTTGTCGCGCGCGGCCCGGGGCCGAACACGGTCGACAACTACTTCTCTGTGATCCGGCTGCCCAATGGTCGATTCCGCGGCTTCACCGCCGCCGCCGAGTCGTACGCCATCGACGGCCCCAACCCGTGGGACATGTACGGACCGACTGTCACGGTGCTCAAGCCTGGCCCGCCGGGCAGTCCGTCCGCGTGCGGGCGATGGCTGATGCATGTCGAGCCCGCTGGCAAGATGCTCTTGGGCTTTATCTCCAACGAAACCGCCTGCGATTACTCCAAGGGCGGCCAGACCCATTCCTACATGTCGTTGGCGACATCGACGGATTACGGACTGACATGGAATGTCCTGGGCGCGATCATCACCGGGAAAACTGACGACAAGCCTACGCCCGGTCGACTGACTGGTGAGG
>JBPYDQ010000300.1:0-5557 GCA_051986135.1 Terriglobales bacterium
TCGAGCTTGTTCCGGCTTAGGGTTACGTCGGGGCGCCTGCTTGCTTGGACCACGGTGCTGTATGCGGGTCTAAGCATGCCCATGCTGGCATGTCTGGTGCACCCGCTATCGATTGCCATTCCCTTCCTGCCACCACATGCTCCAGTCGAGTCGGTTTTCACAAACCAAGGGACGGTGGCTTCTGTCGAGCTCCCAAGTTCGGACCAGTTGGTTACTACGAAAGCAGCCGACCGGAACGTGACGCTAACAGCTCGCGCCAGAATGCCGAAATCGCATAATCTTCGCACCAAAGGAGGTCGATCATCGTCATGGATATCGTCCCTGCTATTGGTACAGTGGATGGCGTTAGCTGCCGCGGTATACTTGGTGATTACTGTCTTTCTACTCTTCAGACTTATTACGGGGGTCACATTCGCACGACGACTGGTTCGTTCGTCCAATCTCGTTCAAGAATCGCGGATTCTTCTGAGGCAGTGCTCTCGTGCGCCTGGTCGGGGACAGCGGTTCGTGCCACGCGTGCACGAATCACCGCTAGTTTCTGTGCCAGTGACCATCGGAGTGATCGCTCCCACCATTTTGCTACCTATCAGCTGGCATGAATGGGATGACGCGAAACTAAATGCTGTGATGACCCACGAGATGTCGCATGTTGTTCGACGCGATGCGCTCTCACAGTATGCCTCGTTACTGTATCGAGCGATTTTTTGGTTTAGCCCACTTGCGTGGTGGCTGAACCGTCACATTACTGAGCTGGCGGAAGAAGCTAGTGATGAAGCGGTGCTTGCTGCCGGAGCCGAGCGCGTCTGTTACGCGAGAACTTTGCTGGGATTTTTCCAAGCCGTAAAGGATTCGCCGGGTCGTATTCAGTGGCAGGGTGTTTCGATAGCTAGTACAGATCAAGCGGAAAAGCGCTTAGAAAAAATTCTTAGATGGAGAGGAGACTGCCCCATGCGCCTCAAGACATCGGTCATCGCCCTGGTGATTGCATTCGCGATTCCTGCTATTTACATGACTGCGGCTGCCCGGCCTGTCTCTCACAGCCAATCCTCGCAGGACACGACGGGCGTGCCGCGGCAGGTGTCGCCACCTGCCACCGGAAAACCCACTGAACCTCAAGCCCCGGTATCAGCTCCTACCGCTCCTTCCATGCCTCCAGCTCGGGCAGATGGCGGCGTTTCGAATAGCGGAACGCCTCCCGCTCAGCCTATCGTTCCGGCCGCTCCAATGCCAGCGGCTCCGGCCCCAACAGGGCCGCCTGTGCCATTTCAGGAGGAAAACTCAAGAGAGAATTATGAACGCGATTTGTCATACGCGTACGGATTCGACGACCAGCGATTCGTGATCGTTTCCGGCAAATCGGATACGTTCACCATGTCGGCAACGTCGGAAGATGCACGGCATGCGGAGATGCTGAGAAAACGAATCCCAGGAGACTTCATCTGGTTCCAGCGGGATCAGAAATCCTACATCATTCGCGATCAGGCAACTATCGATCGTGCTCGCCAATTGTGGGCGCCACAACAAGAGCTCGGGGTGAAGCAAGCACAGCTCGGCCAGCAGCAGGAAGCGTTAGGCAAAAAGCAACAAGAGCTTGGGGCTCGCATGCAGAAAGTTCGTGTGAAGGTTCCCGACATGACTGCGGAACTCGACCAGCTCAAAGCAGAACTACAGCGGTTAGGCCCGGACGCAGGCATGGAGCAGATAGGCAAGATCCAGGCGCAGGTTGGCGAGCTTCAGGCCAAAATCGGACAACTACAAGCGAAGGCGGGTGATGAGCAAGGAAAGGTTGGTGCGGAAATGGGAGCATTGGGGGAACAGCAGGGCAGGCTTGGTGAACAACAGGGCGAACTCGGCCGGCAACAAGCGGAACTCGCTCAGAAGGCCAGCAGAGTGATGAAAGAGCTCCTCGATGATGCAATCCAGAAGGGCCTCGCACGACCAGAGCCGCAACGGCCAGGCAGTGCGACTTTATAATCGCTAGGCTTGTGTCAAATAGTGTGTCCACCCCGGCGGGGGCATACCGTATCAATCTACCCTAAGTCCACGCCCAGAGCGCGACTGGTCTTCTTATCGACAGTTCCCCATCGATGGGAGCGTTTCCTCAACCAACAAGACGGCAACAGTAACTGATTGAGCACAGTGCTCCGGGGTCTCAACCCTTTGCAGAAGGCGGGAAAAACATGTCTGGGCGATCAATCATAGTGGCATGAATTGACTAACGTTGCTGCTTGTCGGAGTCGTGTTGCTGAACTTGTTCTCTTTCGAGCTTCTGCGCTCTTGCCAGTGCAGTGAAGCGCAGAAATTCAGCGGGGCTCTGCTGCCCTACCGCGCATCCGAGATTTCAAACTCCGAGCGCTTGCGTGCGAGGACGCTGGCCATCGTGCAGACCTGCACTTACGACACGTCGACCGCTCACGATCATCGAGTGGCTGGCATCTAGTTAGTTAGCGGGAACTCTCGGCGCAACTCGTGGAGATCTTGTCGTAGTCTGTTCCTTCTGTGGCGGTGATGAAATTGTCGTGGGTACCTGAGCGCCTAGGTTGTTTCGTTCCCAGGACCTTACTCTCTTCCTTGCTGCGTCGAAGAGACGCTCGTAGTTAGTCTTCCTTACCTTTTCGGATGCATCCTTGGTTAGCAGGCTCCATAGCGGCTCGTAGAGGTAATAGATTTTGAGGTATTGGTCCTGGTTTACTGGGGCGACCTCGTCGGTACCGAAAAGGAAGCGATCCGGGTAACGGTTAATCAGATTGGCGCTGATTTTCGCTGACTCCGGACTCCCCACCAGATACTTGGCGACTTCGATCCAGGAAATATCGAAATACAGATTGTGAAAGGCCGGATCTTTCAGCATGTCTTCCAGCACGGCGGCGTGACCTTGGACCGGACGCACTATTCTTCCCATGCCGGTGTGCGCCCAAATGATGGTTGTTTGGGGGTGGCGCTTGATGAGGCTCCTCATTTGATCGAGGTAAGCGGGTGGCTTGCCGGGTTTGGGAAAAGGCGTATCGAGATCGTTGTGTATGATTACTAGCAGTCCACTTTCCGCGCAAAAATCGAGGATCCGGTCCAGAGCAGGATCATCGAGGCTGGCGACTTCGCCAGCGATCTTAGCGGAGACAAATTCCTTGTGAATGGTGAATTCGCCGATGCCGGTAAATACCCCGGGAAAGATCTTGAGCACGCGCTTGATGTGGTCGGTGGCGAACATGTCGGTTGGGTTGAAGCCTGTGATCATGGGATCGAAACGGGCCTGTTCTTCCCTGGTCAAGGATTTGTAGGCCATAGCGATATAGGCGTCCGTAAACGAGTAGTAGTAGAGCGGAGAGTCGGACTCAAGATAATATTCCGGCGCTCGATCGCCCGAATTGCGATACGACCACTGTTGCTGCAAAGGGATGCCGAATAGCGCGACGCGGCCCACTTTGGTTCCCATTATTTCCAGAAATTTGTGGATATCGGTACCTTCTTGGATGTAGTTGGTCAGATGAAAGTGCGAGTCGTTGACTTCGTAGGTGTCGGACGCAGCAGCCGTGGGTATTTGTGCCGAGGTGGGAAGCAGGCCGAGGAAAACGCTGAAAACAGCCAGCGCGAGCGGCATTGAGCGATGAGATACCGGCCAACTCATAAGACAGTCTTCAATAAAACGCGGTTACTCCAACCCTAACGATCGGGCCTGTGAGCTGCCCCACGTAGAAACCGAACTTCGCTGTTGACAGGAGAGTGATAGACATCAACGCTGGGGTTCAGTTCGCCTTTTTCGCTTTTTGCAACCTTGAAGCCGCGGCCAGGGTTCCATTCACCCCACGTTTCCGGTTGCTGGTAAGTATCGGTCGTTGCCGCCTGCGCAGGACGCGCTTGCCCAGGCCGCGGAGCGGATTGGGAGGCTGAATCCGCATGGTTGACCAATGCCTGTACTGTCCGCGTATCTGGAGCATTCGTCCTTGCCAGTGGATCGGAGTTCTGCGCAGGCGTAAAGTGGGCAGGCACGGGACAGGTAGCGAGAGCTTGCCGGAGAGTGACGCTCTGATTCATCAATTGCTGGTTCAGATGTTCGAGTTTGCGGTTCTGCTCTTGATCCATCGCCTTCAGGACACCGGTTGTGTTGTTTAGGTCTACCAACCAGCGCGCGCGGGCTGGGCCACCTACCACTAAGAGGACCAGGAAAAAACAGAAATGTGGGATTGGTGTTTGGGCAGCCCTGGACACGATAGTCTCCATACCCCGGTCATCTGGCTATTTCAGCCCAACGGAGCGCGGCGAGAACAGATTGATGCCAAGCTTGTCGGCCACGTAAGCGATAGCTTTCTGGGCTTTGACGCTATTGCCGGCTTCGTCTAGGCGTGGCGCGAAGGCGACAATGGCACCTTTTCCCGGAACTACCCCGAGAATACCGCCGCCCACACCGCTTTTTGCCGGAATACCCACGTGCCAAGCCCAGCCACCAGAACTGTCGTAGAGCCCCGCCATGGTCATCGCGGAAAGGATTTCCGGGATGTTTTCCTTCTTGATGACCCGTTCGCCTGTAGCCGGATTCACGCCAAAGTTGGCTAGTGTCGCTCCCATCATTGCCAGTTGCTTGGCAGTAACCCCAACTGAACAATATTTCGTATACACATCGACCGCCTGCAGTGGGTCCGAGTACATGCGTTCGTACTTCACCAGCAGCGCAGCCAAGGCTTTATTGCCGGCGTTGGTCGCTGCCTCTGACTCATAGACTTTTTGAATGATGGAGAGCTTTTCTCCCGCAGCTTTGCTATAGAAAGCAAGAATCTTGTTCCACCTGGCATCCTCGCTGTCGGCGGAGATCAGACTGGTGGTGGCGATGGCGCCGGCGTTCACCAGGGGATTACCGGTGTGTGTTTTCATGTCTACAACGGCTTCCACCGAATTGAAGGGACGTCCCGTGGGCTCGCTGCCAACGCGGTCGAAGACCTTCTCGGGGCCTAGTTCTTCCAAGGCAAGGGCGAGCGTAAAGACTTTGCCGATCGACTGGATGGAAAAGGCATAGTTTACGTCACCGACTGTGACCACTTGATTGTCGGTGGAGATGACGGCGATACCAAAGAGTTTCGAGTCCACGTTCGCGAGCTCGGGGATGTAGTCGGCGTTCTTGCCGCTGGTATCGCTAAGGAACTTGTTGTAGGCTTCGTTGACCGCGGCCTGCACCTGTTCGCGGGTGGGAGCCACAGGGCTGCGCTGGGCAGAAGTTTTGGCCGAAGCCTGCGCTGACGCTGCCGGAAGCGAGGCGAACGTCAGCATGAGCGTAATCGTCAAGACTTGGGTCAGACTGGTCGCTCCATTCCGCATGCGGCTGTTATATTTCGATTTCACTTCCCACCTCCTCCAAACTTGAAGTCGAAGCTGTACTTAAAGGAGAATTGCACCCGATAGTCGTTGAAGACGAAGCCGTCACTGAAGTTCGCTCTGCGACCCCAGATGAACTCGCCGCCCACCAGCACGGGCTTAACCGGCGTATACAACAGATTGGCCAGACCGTACTGGCCGCGATGAAACGAGGCGGGCACCTGCAAGGGAACGTTGTAGATGTTCAACAGCG
>JBPYDQ010000301.1:0-2376 GCA_051986135.1 Terriglobales bacterium
ATCGGAGCGAACATCGCCGCGGCGAAGTACTGCGACGAATTGAAGACCGCGGCGGCGGTCCCACGCTCGGCTGCCGGGAACCACGCGGCCACAATCCGGCTATTTGCCGGAAATACCGGCGCCTCGCACAAGCCCATCAGGAAAAGGAGGGAGAACAAAGCGAAGATGGCCGCTGAGGGCACGCGCAACCAGGCGACGAATCCCTGCAGGAAGATGAAGGCCGACCACAGCAAGACGCTGCAGATGTAGACGCGACGCGGGCCAAGACAATCCACGAGCCAGCCGCCGGGGACCTGCCCGATCGCATAGGCCCAGCCAAAAGCCGAGAAAAGGTAGCCCAACGCGACCGGGCTCAGATGCAGACCTTTCGACATGGCCGATCCGGTAATGGAAAGCATCGACCGATCGGCAAAGCTCACAGCGGTAGCCAGAAACAGCACGGACAGGGTCACATAGCGACGACGATTTTTCAGCCCCCCAACTAGACCTTGCATTCCGCACACAGGAACGGGTCGACTGTCTTTTGATTCAGCTCCACGCCGAGGCCGGGCCGGTCAGAAATCGGCATGTAACTGTTTCGGATATCCAACTCGGGCGCGTGGTCCACGATCGCCCAATGCTCCGGGGTCCGGAAGGGATAGACCTCCTGAATTGCCAGGTTTGGCAGGCCGGCATCCAGCTGCAGCGCAGCGGCGGTTGCGACCGGGCTCGAACAGGTATGCAACTGAACTCTGGCGGAGTAGGTTTCCGCCATGGCCGCGATGTACTTCGTTTCCAGGATTCCTCCCGTGGCGCCCGGGTCCGGCTGGAGAATATCCACCGCGCGCATCTCGAGAGCGCGGCGGAAACCGTATCGCGTGTACAGGCGCTCACCTGCTGCGATGGGAATTCGCACGTGCTCCCCTACTTTCTTCAGGGCCTCTACGTCGAACGGATCGACCGGCTCCTCATAGAAGTACAGGTTGTACTTCTCCAACTCCTGGCCAATGCGAATCGCGACATCGGTAGTCAGGCAGCCACTCATGTCGGCCATGATCTCGATGTCGGGGCCTACTGCATCCCGTACCGCCCTGGTGGCGGCGATCACCCACCTTTCCGCTTCGCGATCCACCGTCCGCGCAGACACGTGCCGTATCAGACCATGGGGTCCCACGGGCTTGGCCAGCGGATAAAACTTCAACGCGGTATAACCGGCTTTAATGACCTTCTCGGCTTCCCTCGACAGTTCATCCAGCGTGTGGCAACGGTACGACCAGCCGTTGGCATAGACCCAAACCTTGTCCCGAAACCGGCCGCCCAGCAATTCGTAGAGAGGAACGCCTAGCGCTCTCGCCTTGATGTCCCAGAGCGCCATCTCGATGGCGCTGACCGCCGGAAGAATAATGGAACCGCCGCCCTTCGCCCAGAAGGAATGGTCATACATCTCGTGCCAAATGGCTTCGATGTTGGCGGGATTCTTCCCCAGAACGTGTTTTCCAACCAGTTCCTCGATGAGCGCGGTGGCAGCCGTGCTGCCCGACCCGTAGGCAACCGCGGCATCTCCCAAACCAGTCACACCATCATCCGTGAACAGTTGTAAGAGGACCGGATGGCGTCCGGCAACTTCCACGCGGTATATCTTTGCGCCCATGATCTTCATAGGTGTCGATTTCGTGCCGGCCCCACATCAATATCGAGAGTCAACAGTTATTCCTTGTCTCCTCGCGCGCTCTACCGCCATGGCGAGGAAATTCATCAAAATCGCCTTCGAGGAACTGAACGGTTTAGCGATCTCGGGATGAAATTGAGATCCGTAAACCGGCCTCCCGATCGCCTTGATCATTTCATTGCAAATGAATCCCTTGCTGTCCCGCGACGTCGCCAGGACTTCCCACCCGCCCTCGACGACATGGACCATCCAGGAGTGGAACTCGGGTCCGTAGAACGGGTTATTCAGCCCGGCAAAAATAGGGTCGTTTTTCTGAATGTCGATAGGCGGAATGTCGTGCTCGAGTATGTCTCTCACCTCGTTGGTCCGGTAAGACCGTCCCGTGGGCCTAGCGAAGGTGCGGTCGTACGCCATTGCCATCAACTGAAGGCCGGCGCACGCTCCATAAGTGGGAATGCCCGTCGTCTTGATCAGTTCGAACTCTCCCGCAAATTCGAAATGCGGAATTTGACAAAACCGGTTGGGCGATCCAGTGAGAAAGATCGCTATCGGCTTCGGGTTCATGCCGTTCAGAACGTCGATTGAAAAGTCATGGGCCGGAAGTTCCAAGACATCCAGGTCCCAGGGGGGAGCAACATGGCCTCCGAAGCCTTTGATCATCTGGCCGAACTCGGTTTTGACAATGCCCGGTTCTGGACTGAAGCCTAAGACATTCGAGATCACCAGAG
>JBPYDQ010000302.1:0-14179 GCA_051986135.1 Terriglobales bacterium
CCATGTCGCAGCTCGAGTACTTGCGCGATGTGGACTACCCCTCGCGCTTGAATACCCTCAAACGGCGCATTGCCCTCTTGGAAGAATTCGCGAGCGAGTCACCAGAGAATGCGCGCCTCGCCCAGGAAGATATCTTTGGATATCAGAATTCGTTTAAGGGGCTCACCGGCTACAGCTCCGGTCTTACCGATAAAGACATCATGGCCAAGAAAGCGGCCGACGAAGAGAAGCTGCATTCGACTTTCAAAGCCACGCACGCGAATCAGCCCGATCCCTGGGAAGAGATTGCCGCCGCCATGAAGGTTCAGACCGATATCTACAAGCCTTGGAGTTACCTCGAACGCATGCGCGGGTTCAACTCAACGCTGGCACAGATTGCCCGCATCTTGGTGCGCGTCACCGAGGAGAAGGCCAAACCGAACGAGAAACGCCTGCGCGAATATCGGGATTCGAACCTTCCCTCGCTGGAGCAACAGCTCTTCTCTACTGCCCCCGTATACAAAACACTGGATACGGTCACGCTCGCCGATTCGCTGGCGGAGATGCAGGAGGAACTTGGCCAGGACAATGCCGCCGTGCGCAAAGCTTTGGGCGGAAGGACGCCGCAGGAAGCTGCGAAATATCTCATCGAGAACACGAAGCTGGCGGATGTCGCTTTCCGAAAGCAGCTCTACGAAGGCGGAACAGCCGCGGTTCAATCGTCCGACGATCCATTGCTTCGACTGATGCGCGCTATCGATCCTGATGCCCGCGATCTTCGCAAACAATATGACGACGAAGTTGATGCCGTGGAACGGCAGAATGGTGCAATTATTGCCCGCACCCGCTTCGCAAAAACGGGCTTTACGGATCCACCGGATGCTACTTTCACTCTTCGGCTCAGTTATGGTCCCGTAAGGAGCTACCAAGAGAACGGTAAGCACATCCCGTACTTCACCACCATCGGCGGCGCTTTTGCGCATGCCGCCGAGCACGGAAACAAAGCGCCATACCGCCTGCCGAAAAGCTGGATAAACCGAAAGCCGGAGCTGAACCTCGAAACGCCGCTCAACTACGTCTCGACCGCCGACATTATTGGCGGCAACTCCGGAAGCCCTACGGTTAACAAAGCGGGCGAAGTGGTGGGCATTATCTTCGACGGGAACATGCAGTCCCTGGTTTGGAATTTCGTATATACCGACGTCGAGGGCAGGGCCATTCACGTCGATTCGCGAGCGATCATCGAGGCACTCCGCAAGATTTATGGAGCCCTGGCACTCGCCGACGAGCTTACGGGGAAGACCTCGGCTGCCACGAAGGCGAAAAAAATCTCTGCGCAGCAGGACGCGACGTCGATACCACGCTAAGCCGCCAGGCGCGACAGGGACACTTCAATACGGCGAACAACGAGCCGCCGCAAAGCGTGATTGGTCGGATCTCGGATCCTATGGCAGGGTTGGCGGTAACGATAGCGTGGAATTTGCCGTCGAGGTGTGTTGCGCGATTTATTGTCCACTCAGCCAGATCTCTGGTCCTGATCCTGTGGGACTTCGACTCTCGATGTGAGGAGTGATCACGAGCAGGAGCTCGTCAGAGTCGTCCTCCTGCGTGTTGCTGGCTGAGATCTTATTCAGCAGCGGGATCTGACCAAGGCCGGGTATCCCGCTCAGGCTCCTCTGTTCGGTGTGTGACAGGGAACTAGCCACTACCCCAGGCTCGCCCTCTTTGAGCGAAATCGCCCCTTTAAATTCGCGATTGTTGAGGACTGGAATACCGTTCAACGAAGTCCCGCCCAAGGACCTCACCTCCAGATCAAGCTCCAAGCTCACGTCTGACGTGCCGTGCACGTGCGGCTTCGCCTTGATCGAAAGCCCCAGATCTTCGTAGCTGAACGAGGGAAATGGTGCGGTAAAAGTCTGGTTACCGATGACCCGGGCAATCGCGGGGCTGTTAAACACCGGAGCAAAGCTGGCGTTTAGGATCGGATAGCGCGTACCCAAATGGAAAGTCGACTCCTGTCCCGCCCCCGCCCTTAAAATGACATGCTCCAGGCTCTTCACACTGCTCTCATTCATCTGGAGTGTGGCCGTCAACTGATCCAGACTCAGTCCGAAGAATGTCTTGCCACCGCCGAAGGTAGCCAGCGGCTGCGAGAAGATCGAATTTTGCTGCCCTGCGAGCTGGGCCAGCAGCGCCGCTATGGCGGTTGAACCCGCCTGATTGATGCCGCCGCTGGCGATCAATTGGTTGATCAACTGCTGGATATTCTGCCCTGCCAGCGCCGCCAGCGCTCCGGCTGGGATATTGATCAGATTGAAATTATTAGGGATGTGCACCCCGAAGTCCCGAGTCAACTGCCGGCTGATCTCGTAGAGCCTCACATCCAGCATGACTTGTGGGCGCGACGCGTCCAGACTCTCCATCAGTTGGGTAGCGGCATCGAGCATGCCCTGCGGCGCACGAACGGTAATAGTGTTGCCGGTGGAGCGGGGCGAAACAAAGCGGATATCAAATATCGTCCGCAAGGCATTGGTCAATTCGTTCAATTCCTGGGGAGAGCTGACCGGCACGTAGAAAGTGCGCGCCGCCATGCGATCAAACTGACGATGATAATTGGCCGTGTCGTTGGCGATAACAATCTGCTTTTGCCCCAGTGGTGCCCAGAAGGTCCTAGTAACCTTGCCGGCTGCCCGCATGGCGGTGTAGAAATCCACATCCTGGATATCAAAACCGACGCGGCGCGAGACTACCGACTCGTCGATCGAGGCGGTGAGGCCATAAGCCTTCGCGATCTCGGTCAACAATTCGCGGGAGTCCCCGTGAAAGTGGAAATCGGCCCGCACGGCCGTGGGCTCGATCTCAAGCTCTCCCGCGTAGGCAACCACTTGGGGCGCGGACGCAACTTTCGCCGTCGATTCGCCAAGCGCGTCTACCATGCGCTGCTGGGCAAAGTAGTTGTCGGGGTCGAGCTTGAGGGCACTGCGAAATTCGGCCAGCGCTTCGATCTCCCTGCCTGCCACCAGCGCGGAGTTGCCCCGCGCCATGTGATTGAATATCAGCTGCTGGCGTGTGGTTTCTCGGGCGGTGGCGAAATCGATGTCGCGTGGAACCAGCTGGGAGGCAGTTCGAAACTGCTCCAGCGCCTCTTCCAGACGTTTGGCCCTTTCAAGCTTCAACCCGCGCTGGAAAGCAGCTTTGGCTGCCTTGAGGTCTTTGGTGGAAACGTCGCAGCCCTCAGCTCCCCGAACGCTCGTCGAACAGAGGGGGAGTGGTTTGCTTGGAGTAACATCAGCCGCAAAAACCGAGGCCGCGCACACCAACGCCGACGCGAGTAGAAGCGGAAAGCGCACTACGCAAATTGTACCCGCGACAAGGGTTTGGCAGAGCAGAAACTCAGGGTGTCGTTGGTACCTAGGGTAGAACGGTCGAAAGTGGGGAACTTGCGTTAAATCGTGGTTCGTCGCTAGCTGCCAGTCTCCTCGGCCATGATGCGCTCGATCGAACCGGCTTTGCCGGTCGTGTCGTCGCAATCAATGACGGCGGCACAGAGCTTCACGTTACCGGTGGCTGGTTCGAATCGGGCAGGCATATTCGTCAAGAAGCGATTGATTATCAGCTCTTTCTTGACCCCAATCACGCCATCGTAGGGTCCGCTCATGCCTACGTCGGTCAGGTACGCGGTTCCCTTGGGCAGGACGCGCTCATCGGCAGTGGGAACATGGGTATGGGTTCCGATCACGGCAGAAACCCGCCCATCGAGATACCATCCCATCGAAATCTTTTCCGATGTGGCTTCCGCGTGCATGTCTACCAGGATCACCTTGGCGGTAATCTGTTTCAGGAGCCCATCGGCGACTCGAAAGGGATCATCGTTGCTGGTCATGAACACCCGTCCTTGCAGATTTACGACGGCGTACGGCACTCCGGCGCGTGTTTTTCCTTCGTACCAACCCCAGCCGGGCATCCCGGAGGGATAGTTTGCCGGTCGAATGACCCGGCGCGCCGGGCTGTACGGATTGCCATTCGCCGCTTGAAAATAGTCGATGATTTCCCGCTTGTCCCAGACGTGATTGCCCGTGGTGATGACTTCTATGCCCACCTCGAATAATTCCTCCGCCAGCCCCGGTGTAATCCCAAAGCCTGCTGCCACATTCTCACCATTGGCGATGACTAAGTCGACGCTGTACCGCTTGACCAGTTCCGGCAGTCGCTCACGCACGACGGTCCGCCCCGGTCGCCCAAAGATGTCGCCAATAAACAGGATTCGCACTAATTGGATAGTAACAAATTACGCCTTGGGCCTCGGCCTTGGCCTCATCCAGCAAGACCCTACACCACGGCCATCGGGCCAAGCCCAATGGGCCAACCCCTAACGACCAAGCTCGGCAGTTCTGAGGAAATCGTAATTCCCCGAAGGATTCAGCCTGAGCTTCTGCACGCGCTTGGAGTGGACCAGTACATTGTCCTGATACCACAAATTGATATATGGCAGTTCCAGCGCCAAGATCGTCTGAATTTCCGCATAAATCTGCCGGCGGACGTTTTTGTCCAGCTCGCTACGACCGCGATCGACCAGAGCGTCCAGGCGAGGATTTGAGTAGAAGCTGCGATTGGCGCCATGAGGGGGGAATTTGTCGGAGTCAAAAGCATACTCGAAGATGTCGGGATCCTCGTTGCCGCCGATCCATCGCAAGGGATAGAGCTGGAAGAAGCCTTTGGTAACGTCGGAAAAGAAGGTCGCGAATTCGAAGCTCCGGATATCGAGCGCAATGCCAACATCGCGAAATTGCTGCTGCAGTACGGCCGCCAACAGACGAGCGTCCTCCTCCATCGAAGTTTTCATTGTCAGATGAAAGCGAACGCCATCCCTGAGCGGGTACCCCGCCTCGTCTAAAAGGTGACGCGCTCGTTCCGGACTGTACTCATAGCTGGGGACGTCGGGATTGTAAGCCCAGCTCTCTGGCGGAAGCACGCTGGCGGCAGGACGAGCGAAACCTCGCCTCAAGTATTCGAGCATGGGCCGCCGGTCAATGGCATGGGCGAGAGCTTGTCGCACAGCGAGGTTGCGCAAGATCGGATCCCGGCAATTCAGGGCCAGGTAGTTCAGTACCGATCCCGGGGCGCGCAGCACTGCCAGATGAGGATCGCGCTGCAACGATAGCACCATGTCTGGCGTCAGAGCGTTGATTGCCAGATCCGCGCTGCCCTTGCGCAATTCCAGAGCTCGGGTAGTCGTGTCCGGCACCACCGCAAAACGTACGCGCTCGAGGTGAGCTTTCTCTCCCCAATAATGATCGTTGCGCTCGATAACGACTTCCTTGTCCTGCTCCGCGCTGATGAAGCGAAACGGACCTGACCCGACAGGGTGCGGCGTTGTCTCCGCTCCGCTGCCGTAAGGAACAATACCCATGGCGCCGTCAGAAACATTCCACAGCAGCGTGACGAACGGCTGCTTCAGTCGGAATATTACCGTGAAGTTGTCGGGCGCTTCGATTCGGTCCACAAATCGGTAAACCGCCGCCTTGGTGGTGACAATCTGGCCGTGGAGCACCGAGTCGAAGGTGTATTTGACGTCGCGGGAGGTCAAGGGCCGGCCATCGTGGAATCGCACACCGTGACGCAGGTGAAAAATGTAAGTCAGCGGGTCGGGAATTTCCCAGCGCTCCGCCAGGCCGGGCTGCACCTGGAAGTGTTCGTCCCGGGTAAGAAGGCCGTCGAAGATGAGGTTGTCGATGCGCTCCGAATAAGCATCGATTCCGACCCGGGGATCGAGATTCGTCGGGCTGCTCTCGATGATCATCACCAGGGTGCTGGAATCCGGTTTCCCGCCGCAAGCAATCAAGGCCAGCAGTAGGGGGACCGAGACAAGCGCGCAGAATGTCCAAGGCCAACGCCCGCTACACATAGGAAACTTTGCCCAAGATGGCTGGGCGCGTGGCCCCCGTGGCAGCAGGGATGTTGGAGGGTTGATGGTGCCAGCTTTGGAAGGCGAGCAGTGCAAAAGCCACCGCTTCTTTAGACTGCGAGGGTACTCCCAACTCGTCGGAGGTCCGCAAGCGCAGACCGAAGCCAGATAGCTCGCTTTGCAACATTCTCATCAGCGTGAAATTTTTGGTGCCGCCGCCGGCAACAATCATTTCGGCAAAATCTTGCGATTTGTTCACCACGAAACGACCAATGGCGGCGGCGATGGAGCGGGCGGTAAAGGCAGTCGCCGTGGCGACAACATCGGAGTTGGCTCTACCCCGGCAGCGGCGAAGCCAGTCGGCCGCAAATTCACGTCCGAATTGCTCCCTACCCGCGGTTTTGGGCGGTTTGCGGGAGAAAAATGGCGCCCCCAGAAAATGCGCGACCACCGGCTGCAAGATCTTGCCCGAGGCGGCGATACGTCCGTCACGGTCAAAAGGCCGCTTGTACAAACGCTGTGTGACCCCGTCGATCACCATATTGCCAGGTCCAGTATCGAAGGCAATGACGTCATTCGGAGATCCGCCCGCTGGAATGGCAGTCAAGTTCGCGATGCCACCGATGTTCTGCACAATCCGGCCGATTTTGTCGTCCGCGTACAAGGTGTAATCCAGGAAAGGGACCAGCGGAGCGCCCTGGCCGCCGGCGGCCATGTCCGCGGGACGAAAGTCGCTCACCACGGGGATGGCGGTGCGCGCAGCAAGCACTGCGCCTTCGCCGGTTTGCCAGGTCACCGCTACTGACCGCCCCAGAAAGCGCTGCGCCTCACCTTGATGATAAAGCGTCTGGCCGTGACATCCGATCAATTGTGCCTGGAGGTTGAACTTTCTTTGTGCCTTAAGTACAGCTTCGGCGTAAAGCTCCCCCAAAAAGAAGTTCAGCCGCGCCAGATCCCCAACCTTGGCACTTTCTGCATTCATGAGACCGAGTATGGTTTGACGAACCCGTGCCGGAAACCGGTATTCGGTGTGGCCCAACAACTCGAGCGTTAGACAAGAAGGATCGAACCCGTCGGTTTCCCTCTTACGGTTTATCTCGACAAGTGCGATATTGATGCCATCGGCCGAGGTGCCGCTCATCACACCCGCGACGATCACGCCGGCTCCTGTCGCGCCAGACCTTCCAGCCTGACCTGCTCGGAAAATTCCCAGATATGCCGCGCCATGCGCGCGACACTCTCGACGGTAGGGGGCGGCACGCGCCGCTTTAGACCTGCCGCTTTCTTCTTGAAAGTAGTGATGCGCCTTACCGATTCCGTCACGCGACCGCGGAATTTCTGGTCGCGCTCGGCTTCACGTATTAGCGATTCGTAGGCGCGGGCGATGACATCTTCTTTGTGACAAATCAGACAAATATCGCCGCCTGCCCGGATATGCGCCACCGCGGCCACTTCCACCGGCACGGCCGAGGTCACACCACCCATCTCCATATCATCGGAGACGACCAGTCCGTTGTATCTAATCTTCTTACGGAGAATATCGGTAATCCATTTCTTCGAAAGCGACGCTGACACCGATTCCTGTGTCACGGCAGGATAGACGGCGTGAGAAACCATCACGAACGGGAACTCCCGGCGAAGCAAGCGATAAGGTGCCAGGTCTTCGACCCAGAGCCGTTTCCACGACTTTTCGATGATGGGCAGGTACTGGTGCGAGTCAAGCTTCCCTTCCCCCAGCCCAGGATAGTGCTTGCCGCAACCGAGAATGCCTGCTTCTTTGAGTCCGTGGAGAAATTCGCGGACGTATTCGATCGTCTGCTGGGGGTCAGCGGAGACCACCCGCGAACCTAAGATAGAGCGCGAGGCGGGGAAGGCGAGATCCGATACCGGAGCAAAATCTACGTTGCAACCGACCGCTCGGCACTCTTCGCCGATGAGGCTGCCGTGCTTGTGAAATAGTTTCCGATCCCGCGTGGCAAAGACTTCGGCGGGCGATGGCGCCGGTGCGAGCGCCTTCTGCAAGCGGTCAACCACGCCACCTTCCATATCCACGCATAGAAATACGGGCGTGGACACGAGCTTGCCGCACGCCTGTAACAAGGTATGCGTCTGCTGCACGCTGACAACGTTGCGGGCAAAAAGGATTACGCCAGCTGGCTGAAGGCGCCGCAACATGTCGTCTAGTGGCGACGACATCTCGGTCCCGTCGAATCCAATAATTAGCAGCTGTCCGATTTTCTCTCTCAGCTCTAAAGATGACTTTCTGTTTGGCATCAATGGTCAAGCCATGGCTCTGGGTGTCAGTCCAACTGCTCCTTCAGTTCGGCAAGCAGGTTCAGCGCGGCAAGCGGGGTAACTTGGTTCAAATCCACCTCACGAAGCCTATCCACTACCTGACTCGAAAGCGGGGTGAAGATCGTCAGCTGTGCCGGGCGGGGTGGCCGCAGTTGGTCGCTGGCTAATTCCTCGCTCAAGAGCTGCTCGGCATTTTCGTGTTCCGAAAGGACCTCACGCGCCCGCAAGATTACTTCCTGGGGGAGGCCGGCCAGCTTGGCGACTTCAATGCCGTAGCTGCGGTCAGCGGCGCCGGGCTCGACCCTACGCAAGAAAACAATTCCGCCGCCGCTCTCCTTTACCGATACATGATAATTTTTCACGCCCGAGAGCCGCTCAGCCAGCCCGGTCAGCTCGAAATAATGAGTAGCAAACAGGGTCTTGGCTCGGGTGCGCGCATGCAGGTATTCGATCGCCGCCCAGGCGATCGCCAGGCCGTCGTAGGTTGCCGTCCCCCGGCCCACCTCGTCCAGAAGAATCAAGGAACGCGGTGTGGCAGTGTTGAGGATGGCTGCAGTTTCGGTCATCTCGACCATAAAGGTCGAGCGGCCTCGCGCCAGGTTGTCGCTGGCACCGATGCGAGTAAAGACGCGATCTACCACGCCTAATCTGGCGGCTCGTGCCGGCACAAACGAACCCATCTGGGCAAGAATCACCGTGAGCGCCGCCTGTCGAAGATAGGTGGATTTGCCTCCCATATTGGGCCCGGTGAGTACCAGGATGGCATGGGTTGTGGAATTCAGAAAGAGATCGTTCGGTACGAACCGCTCGCTGACGCCCGCAAGTTCCTGCTGTTCAATGACCGGATGCCGACCCTCGAGGATCTCGATGTCGGAGCTGCCATCGAATACTGGGCGGCAGTAATTTCCGAGGGCGGCGGTATGTGCGAGCGAAGCTAATACATCGACTTCCGCCAGCGCCAGAGCAGTCTGGCGAATTCTCTTGGCCTGGCCGGCGATGGCCGAACGCAATTCGGAAAATAGGCGTCGCTCAATCTCGACCATCTTGTCTTGCGCATCCAGGATCCTGGACTCATATTCCTTAAGCTCCGGGGTGGTGAACCGCTCCGCCCCGACCAGTGTCTGCTTGCGATCATAGTCCGGCGGGGCCAGATGCAGATTGGCTTTCGAGATCTCGAGGTAGTAACCGAAGACAGAATTGAATTTGACTTTGAGGGAGGCGATGCCGGTGCGTTGCCGCTCGCGTTGTTCGATCTCGGCCAGGTATTGCTTGCTATTCCGGCTCAGGTCACGTAACCGATCGAGGTCCTGGTCAACTCCCGCCGCGATTACGCCTCCCTCCGCAAAGCTAACGGGAGGCTCGGCCACCAGAGTCTCTTCGATACGCGCGCGCAGATCGGATAGTTCGTCAATTCGTGAGTGCAGCGACCGTAGACGTTCTGAGCCTAACCCCGCCAAGGCGATTCGTAGCCGGGGAATTCTGGCCAGCGAAGCAGCCAGGGCAAGCAAGTCGCGGGGATTGGCCGCTTCCAGGGTGATACGGCTTAGCAAGCGCTCCAGGTCGAAAATGCCATCCAGAGCGCGCCGTAACTCTTCCCGTCCGACGGTATCCTTCGCCTGGCTCTCGACAGCATCCAGCCGGGCATTGATTTCGTCCACATGAATCGACGGCCGCAGCAGAGTGGCGCGCAGCAGGCGCTTGCCCATGGGGGTAACCGTAGCATCGATCGAACGGAATAACGTGACACCCGGATCGGCTCCCACGAAGAGCGGTTCAATCAATTCGAGATTGCGCACGGTAACGGCGTCCAGTACAAGGCAGTTCTGCCGCTCATAAAAGCCTATGCGATCCACATGGTCGAGCTTCCCCCGCTGGGTCGACCGAATATAGTGCAGGATTGCGCCCGCTGCCGAACCTGCCGCCGGCTTCTCCGCCAGCCCAAATCCTTCCAGCGAGAGCACGCCAAAGTGATTTTCCAGCAGGGGAATGGCATGGTCCGGAGCGAAGATCCAGTCGTCAAGCGGCGTATCGAGACAAGCAAACTCATAGCGCCGCCCAGGTCGCGCCGACCGCTCGTGTCGGCCTGGCGGCCCGGAAGGCAACTTTTGTTCCGCCCGGTCAAACAGCGGCGCCGATGATGGGCACAACAATTCCTTAGGCCGCAATTGTTCGAGCTCTTCTTCTATGCGCTTGCCCGCCAAGTCTCCCTGGAATTCTGTGGCGCGAAATTCTCCCGTGGACAAATCGAGAGCAGCAAAGCCTACCCGATCGCCTACCTGAGCCACCGCTGCGAGAAAATTGTTTTCTTCCGAGCTCAGCGCAGCGTCGGGGGCGGTTCCGGGTGTGACAACACGCGTCACCTCACGGCGAACCAACTTCTTGGCCAATCGCGGATCCTCTACCTGGTCGCAGATTGCCACCTTGAATCCCTTGCGGATTAAGCGCGCGATGTAGCCTTCCGCTGCATGATAGGGGACGCCGCACATGGGCACGGCAATTCCCTTTTCCTTGTTGCGGGAGGTCAGCGTGATTTCCAGTTCACGCGCGGCCACCACCGCGTCCTCAAAGAAGAGCTCATAGAAATCACCCAGGCGAAAGAATAGAAGCGTTTCGGGATGATCTTTCTTGATGGCGGCATACTGCCGCATCAGCGGGGTGGACGGCTCGCTCATTGGCAGCGCTAGTGGGCGGATTATAGCAAAGCATCCTGTCGATTTCGGCGCTTGTCCTCACCACCCTAGTTGACGCCGGACCCACTCGAGTGCTCTTCTAGGGCGGTATGGAATTGCGCAAGGACCCGATTACCCGATCCTGGGTCATTACCGGTGACGATGTTCCTGAGGTTGTCCCCCGTTCGGAGTCGATGTGCCGTTTTTGCAGCGACTCGGCTGCGAACGTGCAGGTAATTTCCAGCACGCCCGGCGTAGATGGCAATCTGTGGGCGGCACGCGCTGTCGTTCATCCCTCACCGCTTTACCATATAGAAGGCGAGCCTGGACGCCGTGGCGATGGCCTCTATGACTGCATGCGGCCGGTCGGCGCGCACGAGGTTTTGGTCGAAAATCCCCGTCACGAACGTCAGATCTGGAACTCGAGCGACCGCGAAGTCGAACTCTTTCTCACCCTCGCGGGGCAGCGCATCCAGGACCTGAAACGCGACCAGCGTTTCAAGTACATCAGCATCTACAAAAATCACGGCGTCAGCGCGGGACAGGAATTCGAGCACCCCACCCTGGAATTGACGGCCACCACCTTCGTTCCACGGCGCGTGCTGTACGAACTGCGCGCGGGTCGCGATTACTTTGAACAGAAGGAACGCTGTGTTTTCTGCGACATCATTTCCCAGGAAGAGCAACAGAACCAGCGGGTTGTCGAAATCCGCGGCGATTTTCTAGCTTTTTGCCCGTACGCTCCGCGCGTGCCCTATGAGACCTGGATCCTGCCGCGCACGCACGAAGCCGCCTTTGAACGCTCCGCCCTGGGCCGGCTGGGCAGTATGTCGGATATGGCGGCTCTTCTCCGCCGCACCCTGCAACGCATACGCACCGTCACCGAGGACTTCCATCTGGTTCTGCACACCTCACCTAACACGTTCTACCGTTCGCAAAGTCTGGGCTATTGGAAGACGATCGACGACGACTATCACTGGCACATCGAGATCATGCCTATCCTGGTTTCGAAAAACAGGTCGTACACCTTTAAAGAGGTTTATTACTCGCCGGTAAGTTCGGAAACCGCGGTTGCCCGCTTGCGCGAAGCCAAAATTGCCGCCTAGCAGCGCGGGCCCCGGGAGCCCCGCCGTCCCGGGCCTCCCTCCTCGCCCTCGCTGTGTCCGCCAGGCTGGAGAACACTTGCATATAATAGGTTCGCTTTTGCGGAGAAAATTCTTGAAGACATTTCTCGGTGTTTTCCTGCTCACCAGCACGCTGTTCGCGCAGACCACACCCAATGAAAAGCAACAAGTGCTCTGGGAAAAACTAGAGACCACGATCAGGGACGTAGATCACAATCTCGACGGCGTCCTTGGACTTGCTATCCTTGATCTCACCTCCGGCCAAACATTCTTCCTCCACGCCGATGACATCTTCCCCCAGGCTAGCAGCATCAAAGTCGCTGTCCTGGCCGATCTGTACCAGCAAGCGCAGGAAAGCAAGCTCAAGCTCACTGACCTCTACACCGTGCAGGCATCGGATATGGTCCCAGATAGTTACATCATGTTGGGCCTGACGCCGGGTATCACCCGTGTTACCAATCGGGACCTGGCAACCATGATGGTCGCCGTTAGCGATAATGCCGCGACCAACGTGCTGATAGATCGCCTGGGAATGGAAAACGTAAATGCGCTGATGGACAATCTCCGTCTGCCGCACACGCGCCTACGCCGCAAGATGATGGACACGAAAGCTGCCGGCCAGGGTCGGGAAAACGTGTCTTCTCCGCGCGAGATGATGGCTCTGCTCGAAGATCTCTACCGTGGCAAAGTACTCAATAAAGAACTAACCGATGACTTCTTCAAAATGCTAAGCACGAAGAAGGCGAGTTTTATTCCCCGCGAACTGCCCGATGACATTCAGATTGCTAATAAACCCGGTGAACTGGAAGGTGTGCGTAACGACTCTGGGGTGGTGTTCGCGCGGAATCGGCCCTACATAATTTGTGTGATGACAACTTATTTGCGAAACGAGCGCGCCGGTGAAGAGGCAATCAGCAAAATTTCTGGCTCCGCCTACCGTATGTTCGATCGCATGGGCCGCGCCTCCGAATACGGGCGCGTTGTCTCGGCCTCGAACAGCAGCAAACCTTGACCATACAGGCACAGAAGCGGCCGCCGTTCGATTGCCTTAGGAGCAGGCTCTTGCCCGTCCAGTCGCCGAAGCGCGCTTCAAATTTATGACTGTCCGCCGCCTAAAAACCTATACCGGAGCCCAAGGCTACGTCTACCAATACTACTTCGTGGGCAGCCGTCCAGCGGGCGCCGGCTACATCGGACCCCCTGCCATGGAGTATGTCTTCGACGTCACTTGCGACCGCAAAACGACCTTTTCGGTCAGCATCTTTCTTGACCATGACGCCCTGACCGCCTGGATGGGCACCCACGGCCGCCAACTGACCGCAGCCGAGCAATACGCCGCAGCTAAGTTGCGTCTTTTTCGGGGGTTTGACGAAATTGAGAACATGATGAGTGGGGGTCGGAAGCTGGCTTTGGAGGCCCCCTTACTCGAGGAACTGCTCACGGCAGTCGGAGTAACCTAGAGCGTGCAGGTGTGACCTACGGCATAATTAGCCGTGATTAGGCCTGCTGCCGCTTTCCTTGCCGTTCAGGCACACTATAATCGTCCTGTTGGGGCCGGGTTCGGTGGATAAGGTAAAACCATGCCTTTGCTCTGGTTGCGAGTCGCGCTTGGCTGTTATGCCGTCGGATTGATATACGCCTTGGTAGCCCTGAGCCGTACCAGCGACTTGCTGGGACGGATCGCTCTGCACGCCGCGTATCTCGGCATGGTGTTTCAGTTTGTCTCTCTCAGCGAGGCGGTCGGGACCTCTGGCCAGCTGACATTAGCTTCGATACACAATTCGCTGGCGCTGCTGGCCTTCATTATTATGGCGTTTTTCATGCTGGCGTACGCTATCTACAAGACCACCTCGCCGGGAATCATTGTTTTCCCCGTGGTGTTTCTGTTGACCTTCGTGGCTGCCACCGGGCAGCAACCGATACTTTTTACTTCAACCGGCGCACGCACTAGCTGGCTGTTGGTTCATATCGCGCTGATTTTCACCGGCTATGCCGCCCTGACCCTGAGTTGCGGCGCCAGCCTGCTCTATCTGGTGCAGGAACGCGCCCTGAAGGCGAAGAAAGCAAGCGAGATTTTCTCCCGGCTCCCCGCTCTCGAGACTATCGACGAGATCGGGTATCGCTCCTTGCTGTTGGGTTTTCCTTTCATGACCTTGGGTTTGATCGCCGGCGTAGTGGTTGCGGAGACCACCTACGGCCGCATGAAT
>JBPYDQ010000303.1:0-14385 GCA_051986135.1 Terriglobales bacterium
TATTGGCTGGACATGGCTGATGGCAAGCTGGAGGGCCTTTTTGTTATGGGACAAAACCCCGCCGTGGGCGGGTCGAACGGTCGCCTCGAGCGCAGGGCCCTGGCGAGGCTGAAGTGGCTGGTGGTTCGCGACATGGTCGAAACCGAGACCGCTTCGTTCTGGTACGACTCGCCTGAAGTTAAGAGCGGCGAATTATCGCCTGGCACCATTGCTACGGAGATTTTCCTGTTTCCTGCCGCCGGTACCGCAGAGAAGGAAGGCACTTTCACCAACACTCAGCGCCTCTTGCAATATCGGAATAAGGCAGTCGACCCCCCGGGCGATGCCCGCAGCGAAACCTGGTTCATGTACCATCTTGGCCGCCGAGTGAAACAAAAAGCCGCACAAGATTCAGAGTCGCACAACGACGGCCTGCGTCGATTGACTTGGAATTACACGGTTAAAGGAGAACATGAGGAGCCGGATGTCGAGGAGGTGTTGAGGGAAATTAATGGCTATTCGGTGGCGGATCGAATCCAGCTGGCCCACATCAAGGACTTGAGAAAAGACGGCTCAACAGCATGTGGTGCATGGATTTATTGTGGAGTCTATCCCGAAGCAGCCTGCAACCGTGCCAACGAGCGCAATCCCAAAGACCTCCTCGGTCATGGCTGGGGCTTCGCCTGGCCGAATGACTGCCGCATTATTTACAACCGCGCCTCGGCACGTCCGGACGGAAAACCGTGGAGTGAGCGCAAGAAGCTGGTCTGGTGGGATAAAGAAAAGAAGCAGTGGACGGGGCTCGATACTCCCGACTACGAGAAGAAGATGGCACCCGCTATGCCGGCCAAAATTCGAACTGGACGTGGCACTGAGGCGCTTGGCGGTGCGCGGCCGTTCACCTTGCATCCCGACGGCTTGGGGTGGATCTGGGTCGCGAGCGGCCTGAAAGATGGACCGCTGCCCACGCATTATGAGCCACTGGAATCTTTGTTTAAGAATCCACTCTATGGGCAGCAGGAGAATCCCGCCGTTGACAAGAAAGCACGCCACGACAACGCCTACGCCGACTCGCCGGGTGATCCACGATATCCCTACATTCTTTCCACGTATCGGCTGACCGAGCATCACACTGCCGGCGGGATGACGCGGACACTCTCGCACTTAGCCGAGCTTCAGCCGGAACTGTTCACCGAAGTCTCGCCAGAGTTGGCTGCCGAGGTGGGTCTCAAACACGGAGAGTACGCTACTATCTCGACGCCACGCGCGACCATTGAAGCTCGAGTCATGGTGACGCCTCGGTTGAGGCCACTGAGCATAGATGGTCGCATGGTTCACCAAGTAGGACTGCCTTATCACTGGGGCTACAGCGGGCAGATCACGGGTGATGTAGTCAACGATTTGTTGGTGATCAGCGAGGAGCCCAACGTGCGCATCATGGAAACCAAGGCGCTGGTCTGCGATGTAAGGCCAGGGCGCCGCCCACGCGGCCAACCGGCGATCCGGAATCCCCTGGTACGGGAGCGACTACGATGAGCGTCACCGCATTTCTCACCGATTCGACCTTGTGCATCGGCTGCAAAGCCTGCGAGGTCGCCTGCAAAGAATGGAACCAGCTAAGCGAGGATGGTCTCGAGTGGAGCGGCTATTCTTACGACAACACCGGCGCGCTAGGAGCCTCGACCTGGCGGCATGTGAAATTCGTGGAAGAGCCGCCTACACCAGGGGTCGGGGGCAACGCTGGCGAGCAGGCGACATGGGTCTTTTCTTCCGACGTCTGCAAGCATTGTGAGGTTGCCGGCTGTCTGGAGGCCTGTCCTACGGGGGCAATCGTCCGCACCGAATTCGGCGGCGTTTTCCTTCAACCCGACGTGTGTAACGGATGCGGCTACTGCGTAGTGGCGTGCCCATTCGGAGTGGTCGCCAAGAAAGACGACGACGGACGCGCATTTAAGTGCACCTTTTGCTATGACCGGCAAAAAATCGGGCTTCACCCTGCCTGCGCCAAAGCGTGCCCGACCGAGTCGATCAAGTTCGGCGAGATTAACCAGCTGCGCGCCCAGGCCGAGGAACGGCTTCGCGTACTCAAGCAACGCGGTATCGAAGACGCATCGCTTTACGACCCAACTCATACCAGCGTGGGAGGAATTCACGCCATGTTCATCGTGCGTGGCGATGCCCGCAGCTATAACTTGCCGCCCAACCCGGATGCGCCCACGCATTATCTGCGGAAAGGATGGACATCGGCCGCCATCTCTGCCGGGCTGCTGCTTGGCGGAACGCTTCTTGCCTTCCTTACGGACGGTGCGAGGGACCGACGATGACCCACGATCCGCCCTTCTCAAACCCGGAAGCAGCCGATTTCGAGCGTGAAAAGCGTTTGCTTGAACTTCGGCGTGAAGCAGAGACTCGCGGCGAAATCGAAGTCCGGGGCATCCGCCCGATTGGCGCCCCCTTTCCTCAGGCCTCTCCCGAAACCGGATATTACGGGATCCCACTGCTTAAGCCGCCTCAATGGAAGATGGAGATTCCCCTGTATTTCTTCGTCGGAGGAGCCGCGGGTGCAGCCGCGGTGATCGGTGCAATTGCACACTACACCGGCGCGGACCCTAAACTGGTGCGCGATGCCCGCTGGATTGCCGCTGCCGGGGCGATCATCTCGCCTGCTCTACTGATCGCCGACCTTGGGCGCCCTGAGCGCTTCCTCGCCATGCTGCGTGTCTTTAAGCTGCAGAGCCCGATGTCGATGGGATCGTGGACCCTCGTCGGCTTCGGCGGAGCAGCGAGCGCCGCGGTGTTTGCCGGCATGCTGCGCGAGCGCTACGGGCCATCCTTCCCGGTCAGGGTGGTCGAGAAAGCGGGCAATGCGGCCTCGATCCCGCTGGGGTTGGGACTGGCAAGTTACACGGGTGTCCTCATTGGTGCCACCGCCATTCCCGTGTGGAATCAAAACATCGGCGATTTGCCCATGCACTTTGCGGCTTCCGGTCTCGGTGCAGCCGTGGGCTTGCTCGAACTGATCGGCCATAGCAGAAACCGCGCCCTCGATGCACTCGGCTTGGGGGCGGCCATTTTCGAAACCTGGGAAGGAATTCGGATCGAAGGCAGAAGAGATACTCATCTCGATCCGCTCAAGCGCGGCAAAAGCGGCGTGATTACCCGCATTGGTGGTGTATTGTCGGGCCCTTTGCCGACGGCATTGCGCATTGCAAGCTCGTTCACCGGCCGCAGGCCAGCCAATTCTTTACGACGCTGGGCGGCGATGTCCTCAATCGTGGGATCACTTCTCACCCGCATAGCCTGGCTCGAGGCGGGGCGTGCCTCGGCTCGAGACTGGCGACAGCCGCTTGAGATCTCACCTGATGCTCGAAGTTGGCCGGACAAGTATCCTGAATTTGGCCAGGTTCCGAGGGCGTTACCCGAGAGTTAGCCGGTCATGAGCCAATCAGCTATCCGGTTTCTCAATCGATGAGCCGGGCTTCGGCGACGCTTCACCGTGCTGATCCTTGAAGATCAGTGGGCAAAGAAGGTATTACTGCTTGAAGGCTTCCTTATTCACTACGTAGGGCATCTTCGTCACGTCGCCGCCGTAATTGCTCTCGAGCACATCAATTAAGCCCTGGACACAGCGACCCGCCATACCCTTGTTGGGATCGGGAGACAGGCGGGTAATCCTGGCCGCGCTGGCAAAATGAGGGAATAAACGGCAGCGGTCGGCAATAGCGGGATCACGCAATGGCGAGTCGGCCGGCAAAGGCTCTTTTTCGTATACGTCGAGGGCAGCTCCGGCAATCCGATTTTCTCGCAGGGCACGCGCCAGCGCCTTTTCGTTGATCACGGGGCCGCGAGATGTGTTAATCACAAACGCGGTCGCCTTCATCATACGCAAGGTCTCGTCATTGATCAGATGGTAGGTCGGATTTGAGGTCTCGCCTTCACGCAGCAAGGGAACATGAATGCTGACGAAATCAGCATTTTTCAGAGCTTCGTCGAGGTCAACATATTTGATGACTGTCTTTTCGCTGGCTACGCCGCGCGCCTGGCGCAGGTCCTTGATCTCCTGGATTGCCCTGATGTACTCATGATTCTGGTACAGGGGATCGTAGCAGACGATATTCATGTCGAAGCCGGTCGATTTCTTGATCATGGCCAGGCCGATGCGGCCGGTGCCGATAATAGCGATCGTTTTGCCCGTAACCTCATCTCCTAAGAACGGCAGATAAGGGTGCCAGTAGCCCCACTGGTTGTCTCGAGTCAGGTGCTCGGCGGTCCACATTCTGCGCGCCAGAGTTCCCATCATGAAAAACGCAAACTCGGCGGTAGCTTCGGTCAGTACGTCCGCGGTATTGGTGAACGGAATTTTGTAGCGATTGGCATCAACTCGGTTGATATTGTCGAAGCCGACAGCAAACTGCGCTACCACTTTCAGTGTGCCCTTGCCAGCTTCAAACAGCTCCGCATCCACCTGGTCCCTCAGGGTAGTGACGAGGCCGTCGATCCCTGACTTGAGCTTTTCGATGATCAGTTTTTTAGGCGGAGCCTCCGGTTTCGGATAAAGCTCAACCTCATATCCTCGTTTACGCAGCAAATCGAGCGATTCACCAATATCGGCAGTGACAAAAACGCGAAATCTCTGGTTCATCGATGTCTCGGGCAAGAAAGAAGATGGCGTCCCATCCAACCATTGTCATTCCCCTGAGTTGGCTAGAGATCTCGGCTTGTCCGTCAAGCGAGATCCTTCGCTTTCGCTCGGGACGACAACCGATTATAGTCGTTCGAAAATCATGGGGTGTTGAGGCCGCAGATGTTCGAGACTTACTCAAAAACATTTTGCCGTATCGCACTTCCAACCAGCGAGGAGATCGATGGCGTCGAATCCTGAAGTTCTGAAGCGTGTCCCACTTTTTTCCTTGTTGGATGACGAGGAGACAGCAGTGCTGGCCGGACAGGTGGAAGTCAGGCAGTTCGGTTCACACCAGCGAATTTACAAAATGAGTGACGCGGGCGGACGAGCCTACGTCATGGTGAGCGGAAGGGTGCGGGTCACCACCATCGATGAGGACCAGCAGGAAGTCGTTGTGGATGAACCCGGTCCAGGCGAGTTCTTCGGTTTTGCCTCCATGCTGGACCAGACTCCGCATCAGACCGACGCGATCGCTCTCGACGAGACCGTTTGTGTCGAAGTTGACCGTCACGATATCCAGATCCTTCTCGAACGAAAACCGCATGCCGGAATGGATATGCTGGCCGTGCTCGGACGGCAATTCCACGGGTCGCAGAAGTTGGTACGGATTCGCGCCAGTCGCAATCCCAACACCATCATCGAGCAGGAAGCCAGCTTCGGCGAGCGCATCGCCGACTCGGTCACCGGTTTTGGCGGCTCGTGGACTTTTATCATCATTTTTCTCGTCGTCCTCGGCATATATGCCTACATCAATGGTAGTTTGGGTGGGCGAGCCTGGGATCCTTATCCATACATCCTTTTGAATCTGTTTCTCTCGATGTTAGCAGCGATTCAGGCACCGGTGATCATGATGAGTCAGAATCGGCAAGACACCAAAGATCGGCTGCGCAGCGAGCTCGACTACGACGTGAACAAAAGAGCTGAGATGGAAATCCATGGGCTGGCGCGTAAGCTGAATCTGTTGGCAGACCAGGTTAGCGACATTTACAACCTGGTTCGGCAGAACCCCTCTTCTGGTCCGAGCGGAGAACAGGCCACGTTTCGTCCTGAGTCTTGATCATCACGTAGTCGAGCGCTTGCCGCCGGTTGGAAAATCGAATTGGGAACCGCTCTCAAGTACGCGGCCGTAATGAACATTCCCCTTGCCTCTGAGTCACCAGCAAACCGAAGTCCCAGATCAAGGCTGGACGCCTTGTGTCCGGTAGCACACCACACGGTCGCGACCTTCATAGATTGGGTTTGACGTCAACTGGGTGAAAGTCGGTGTCGCCATTCGTGATCGACTGAGAACTGATGCATTTTCAGTTCACAGGGGGCCGAGTCCATCTGACGTCAGGACACTTCGCGGATCAGGTGAATTGCCAGCGGGTAGCGGCCGGTATGAACTTCTTCTCGAATAGTCCAAACGCTACACGCGGCCGAACCTGGTAGATGGGCTCCTCCTGCATGGCCGACATGTCCCACTTGTATTTTTTCTCGTAATTGACAAAGAATTTCAGCTCCGGCGTGTCCTTGGTCAGGCGAGCTTCGCCCTCGACGATAACCGCCTCATGTGCGTGCTCGGTGCAGACGATACACCGTCGATTGGCAGACAAGTTGCGCGCCTTGCGCGATTGTTTGCCCGTGCTAAAGTAAAACGCGCCGTCGAGCCATGTGCCCCAGACCACCATCGTGTGGGGCGACCCGTCCGGGCGCACGGTAGTAATCCAATAGTTATGCGATTTCTTCAGGCGCTCCTCGGCCCATGTCCAGGGCAGCAATCCTTTGGTTCCATGCGGAAGTCCGTATCCGGGCATGTGGGGACGGCTGGCTTTCGGCGCTGCATTTTTCTTCTTGGGCGACATAGCTAACCGAACGCCTATCCTGCGAGACCGGGTAGGTGGATGTCAATGCTGAAACGCCTAACAGGATGGCTTTCAGAATCCGGAAGGACCCCTGTACTCTGGCTGGACTTTAAAGGTTTTTCGAGGTCCACCGGGCAATGCGATCGAGTGCACTGTTCAGGTTTTCCAGCGAATTGGCAACACTGAATCTCAGATACCCTTCGCCAAAATCCCCGAATGCCGTTCCGGATAGGCAGGCAACTCCCGCTTCCTCTAGGAGCGCGTCCGCGAGATTCTTCGATTTCCAACCGGTCTGGTGGACATTCGGAAATACGTAGAACGCTCCCTTGGGCATGCCGCAGGAAAATCCCTTGATTTTGTTGAGGCCGGTAACGAATGCATCGCGGCGCCGTTGAAATTCGCCACGCATTCTATCAACCGACGACTGATCACCTCGAAGCGCCTCAATCCCCGCAATCTGGGTAAAGCTGGCGGTACATGAGCTTGAGTTCGTCATCAAGCGTGACATGTGCGCTGCCAGGTCGGCCCGCATAACACCGTAGCCCATCCGCCATCCAGTCATGGCGTACGTCTTAGAGAAGCCGTCGAGGAGAATGGTTCGTTCCTTGAACCCGGGAACAGCCAGGATAGAGTAGTGCTCTCCTTCAAAGATGAGGCGGCTGTAGATCTCATCGGACAAAACCATTATGTTGCGGTCGCCGATGGCTTCGGCGATGTCGTGAATATCGCGCCGGCTTAGTACACCGCCGGTGGGATTCTGTGGCGAGTTGATGATGATCAACTTCGTGCGCTCGGTGATCAAGGAAGCGAGTTCATTCACATCCAGGCGGAAGTCGCGTTCTTCGCGCAGCCGAATCGGGACGGCGCGTCCGCCGATATAGTGAATCATCGATTCGTAAATCGGAAAGCCGGGGTTAGGGTAAATGACTTCATCGCCCTCCTCAACCAGCGCCAGAATGCTGAAGAAAATAATCGGTTTACCCCCGGGTACCACGACGACCTCGTCGCTCGAGCAGGGGATTCCACGCGAGCGCGAGATCTCTTCGGCGATGGCTTGACGCAGGTCGGGTAGGCCTGCGGGCGGACCATAGTGGGTCCAACCTTGATGTAACGCTTGAACCGCAGCTTGCACGATGTTCGCCGGGGTATCGAAATCAGGTTCGCCAATTTCGAGGTGCACAATCTGCTTACCTTGGCGCTCAAGAGCCCGGGCTTTGTTCAAGACTTCGAAGGCGGTTTCAGTGCCCAGCCGTAACATACGCGTGGCCAGGCGCAGTTCGTACTGTGTGATCGGTTCCATCAACGGGAAAACTAGGCATTATAACCCGCACGGGTACCAGGCCACTTTTGACGATTGCCAACCTGGAGACGGGCTGGACGAGCAGAAGCTCAGTACCGTTGGCGACGCCCGAAGAGGTTGGCTGGTCGAATGGAGACTGCCCGGAACGCAAGTGGATAGTCATCCCGAGCCCGGAGAAGACCCGCATGCGAAATCGGAGTCGACGGCTGCAGCCGTCGGCCCGTTATCATTCGGAGATAGTGGATTCCTCGTCCTGCGCGCGCAACACCCGTTCTACTGAATAGGGAGCCCGGTGGGATGGCTCATGAAAATGGCGGACCTGCATCTCGCCCAGAAGGCCGATAGCCAGCATATTTAATCCGGCCAGCAGCAGCACGGAGCCAAAGATCATCAGCGGGCCGTGCTGGGACATCACGTTAGCTTGGTGCAACAGTTTTTCCAAGACCAGCCAGGCGGCGACGCCTATTCCGCCAAAAATACTGATCATGCCCAAGCTGCCGAAAAAATGCAGCGGGCGCGACAGATACTTCAGCAGGAACCGAATAGTAATGAGATCGAAGAACACCCGGAAGGTCCGCGATATTCCGTAATGCGAAGCTCCCTTCTCGCGGTTCGCGTTGCGAATCGGAACTTCACAAATCGACGCGCCGTGCCATGATGCCAGCGCCGGAATAAAGCGGTGCAGCTCACCATAGAGCGGCACCTGCTCGAGGATGTCACGCCGATAGGCCTTGAAGGTTGTTCCAAAATCGTGAATATCCACGCCGCTTAGTTTTGCCATCAGCCAATTGGCACAGCGCGACGGGATACGCCGAAGCCACAAGTTATCGATGCGCTGCTTTCGCCAGCCACTGACAATATCGTATCCCTCTCCAATTTTTTCCAGAAAGATTGGAACGTCGGCGGGATCGTGCTGCAGATCGCCGTCCATCGCGATGATGTACTCGCCGCGCGCATGGTCGAAACCCGCAGCTAAAGCCGAGGTTTGACCGAAGTTGCGACGCAGCTTGACCACGGTGACGCGGCTGTCGACTGCGGCGATTTCTCGCAGTAGCGGGAAAGTGCGGTCGCGGGAACCGTCGTCCACTAGTACGATCTCGAAGCCTTCGCCATTTATCTCCATCACCGCCTTTAGGCGGTCATAGAGATCGGTTACGTTTTCCTGCTCGTTATGCAGGGGGACGACGATGGAGTATTTGGGCAAGCGGTCTATTATACGCAATCCGCTCAGCATTGTTGAGTCTGGGCGGGCAGGGCCTTCCCAGACCGTCTCTTTAGTTGGATGCGGCTAGCGCTGTGAACGATGAAACTAAGCTATTTCCCTTAGCCAGCCCATGACCTGGTCAATGACATGTACTTCCGAGAGCTTACGTTTGTACCCCCTTCCGCGATACCTTGGCCACAATTTCGCTTCGCGGGTTCAGCAATCACCTACGCGTGAACTCGCCGGCAGCAAGATTAATCAAGCTTTCGCGTCGGAGTCGAGTAATGAAGTACCTCGTCTTGTTGTGGCTTTGCGTCTACCTGCTCGGCTGTAGCAGCACCCATCTTGACCCTACCGCCGCTCCCACCGTCAACCCCATTAAAAACCCTTCTTCCAGTTCGAGTTCATCATCAAGCTCTGGCTCGAGTTCATCGTCAGGTTCTGGCTCGAGTTCCTCTGGTTCTGGTTCCAGCTCGTCCGGCTCCGGATCGAGTTCTTCCGGGTCGGGAAGCAGCCAGTCAAACACGTTCGACATGCTGCAGTGGATGACGATGGACCCACAGCTCAGCGCCTCCAATCACATGGAAGGAACCGCCAATCCGATATACACCAGCGTTTTGCCCGACCGCTTCTTCTGGACGAAAACCGCCCAAGGATTCCCCTGGGACATCCAGCTCTATGACAACAAATACATCTATCTATGGGTCACAGAATTGAACTGGAGCGACCCTTCAACCTTCAAAGTTTTCCGTAGCCCCACGCTGGGCAACTATAATCTGCCCCTGGTGCCCCGGTTCGCTCAGGGGGGCTTCCCGGGCTCGAGGATATTTATCAGCGACTCGACCTATGAGATCCACAGCAGCTGCAATAGCTACGTCACCAAAAATCTCGGCGGTGTGCTCAACGAGGTATGGGGACCTTACACCGAATCGCTCGGCGGGACTCTACCAAATAATTTGCAAACTCTGATCATCAGGTACCACTACAGTTGTGATCCGACCTACTCAAAATGCGGTGACATGGAAGAATTCCACGTGGCCAAGCCGTATGGCCTGGTGTACTGGCAGCATCAGTCGCTGCAGTCGAACGGCACCTATGCCCCACCCGACAACAGAACCTATATGAATCGAGTGGTTGCCGGCCAGACCAATGTTGTAACCACCTGCTTCTGAAACAAAGCGAGCGGAGTTGCCGTCAATCCCGGCAGCCTCGCTCGCTGCGGTTCGATGTGTAGCGACACAGTGGTTGCGATTCGAACCAGCGCCAGCATGTGTTCATCGGCAAACTGTAGCCAAGAAAGTATTCCGGAGGGCATTTTCACGGTGACGGTTGCGGATGTATTAGTGTCGAGCGCTTGATTAGCTGGGGTGTCGATACCATCTTCGGCTTGACAGGTGACGGCATAGATTCAGAGTTCGCAGCCCTTCCGAAACATCAGCGCAAGCTCAAGCTCGTCGAGGACGCGAAGTAAGCGGTCAGCAGGAGCGACTCGCTGTCTCGCGGTGGCACTTCCGAGCGGGTGGAATCCATCTGCTGGACGGCCTCTACGACGCCAGGCGTCATGGCGTTCCGCGGCCATTACCGGCCACACTTTGCACGATCTTCTCGCTACCTTGCTTCAGCAGGACGTAGATCACACAGGCTTTCCATCGATGTTGCCGGAATATAAACAGCCATGGGACCGGCTCACGTCCTTAACTTTGTCGACGAAGCGGTAAAGTCTCGCGTTGTGCATCACAACGTGTCGAACCTTACCATTCCGAAAATATCCGAGGTTGGAAGGTATCGGATAAGAAGCGGTTCAACATGAAGGTGGAAGAGCACAACGAGAATCTTCACCGAACCCGTCTGCCCGTCCTCACCCGCCGCGCAAATCCTTCGAGCGGCCGATGAAATCTTCAGTCTCCTGTGGGCTCGATTGCTATCCTCGCCGGGCGGAGCACCCTTCGTTGTAGAGAAGAGTTGATTCGAACTCTATGGTTGGCCACCATGGGCCCATCGACTTCCTTACAGTATGGGGTGCGGCTGTCCCATCTCCCGGACGGCAAGTCGTGTGCCGTCGGAGACGGCAGGTTCGCCATGCCATGGGGGAAATAGCAACCATGGTCAAGTACAAGCTTCCAGTAAGGTTGCGATTATCGACAACCATCCCTCGGAAAGAGCAAGTGGCAAGGACAGCGCTGGACGCCAATACGGAATTCGGCGCCGACCTGCAGCCATCGACGTTCCTAAGTATGCCGAAGCTGCGCTCGAGAGCACGCCGTCATTGATGCTTTCGTAGACAAAAGGTGCCGCACATGTCTAGTACGGATCAAATTAAGGCAGCCGCTTCATTTTTGGCGAAGCCGTGGCGAGGGGAAGAGTATCGGAACGAATTAGCTAAAACTACTCTCGAAGATAACAGTTCACGAGGCACTTTAACGATTTCAAACGCTTCCGGGAACCCGGGATAGGTGTTGGGATGGAATCAATAAGTTGGGATGGAACCAATAAGAAAGAAGAAATTTCCAGACATCGCTGATGGATGCGCTCTCGCGAGAGATGCGACCTGGCCCGTTTACCGGTCTATCAACCAGCCTCTGACCGGTGCCATAGCAACCAGGCCAGGAGCAGCACCATGATGATGCTGATCGAGAGCTGGAGGATGAACTCGTAATCCATACTGGATCCAGTTTAGCAGATTCAGGTACCCTAGGTCATTCCGGCTTCGATGACACTGGGCAAAGCTGAGTTAAATACTTACTTTAACTATTACGGCCACGCGCCTGAAATACTACCAGGGTACCAACAGCCAACCCGCCAACAAGTTACAGCATAGCTTCTGTGTAAATTCGATACATACAGCAGATCCTGCAGGAGCTGAGGTTTTTTCATGCAGAATCGCTGTTCAGCAGATCCCGGCAATGATGAATCAGAGCTGAATTTCTGCTAGGGTTTCTAAATGAAATATCGGTTCCCGCCCAGGGAACCAAAGTAAGTCGCTCCCCTGAGCAGGATCTGCGGGCACGGCTAGTCGGTAAAGAGTAAAGAGATGAGGACTATTTGGTTTCGGCGGTTTTGGTCGGCGCAGGCACACTGGCTCGCACAGTGGAAGTGGTTTTTCGCCAGTCTGGTATGTGGAATCGCCGCTGTATTGCTTAGTTGGGCTTTTAAGAGCAGCACGAATCGTGCTCTGGTTCCCCTGGTTTGCCTGGTGTTCATTGTGCTTGTGGCGATCCGTTATGGTGCGCGGTCCGGCATCATTGGTTCCATTTTGGCGACAATTGTTTTCTGCTTCGCGCTATTCCCGCCTTTGGGCAACTTGCGTGTGAGGGACCAGACCGAGCGTGCCAACGTTGTCTGGATGTTGCTGGGCGGCATCTCCCTATCCTACCTTCTGTCATCGGATGATGACGATGACAAGAATGGCATTGGCTAAGTACCGCATCGGGCTGTCCCCTTCCGAGTTCCCGGCTACAATCGACCTTTGCCAGCCGTAGCTAACGTCACTAGGCTACCCTTGGACGAGCAGAGAAGAAGGTGAGAGCTTCTCCGGTCACGGTGGCCAAAAGCAACAGCGATACTGATATCACTCCTGCGGCAGCCTGCGCCCGCGCGTTGAATCACCCGTCGAATGCGCTGGATCAGGAGATACCGATCAGGCGGCCTCCTTGCCAGCCTCAATCGAAGGACTGACGGAACATAAATAGGCCGATCATTACCGTACCGGTCGGGCACCGAGGAAGGAATACCTGATGACAGTAGCTGGCGGAGAGTACGACTACCTGATAAGAGTCTTATCTGGGATTCAGCTTGGTAATGTAAAACCCACCCGCATGCTGGGTGAACCTTAGTCGATTGCCCTGCCACGCAATTCCTGGGACAGGCACTCCAGTTTCAACTATGACTGTTCGGGTTTCAGGCAGAGGCTTGTCAGGAAAGCTAAGCATTGTCATGCCCTTGGATGCCGATCAACAAACGGCTTGGCAGGATGTCATTGCCCTGAACCCAAGGATTCAAGCGCGGCGACCTGTTCTCGTTCGGCTCAGCTCCTGAGAAGATTGGTGCACACCGCTAGCTCGATCGGCGATGGTCGGTTTATCGATGAGACAAAACAAGCCATCGTTTCGCTCAGATCAGCTGCCTCGGGGGCGTGATATGAATCAGAGCACAAAACCGGCAGTGGCACTCGATGAAGGTCAGGGCTGCAGTGTGGAAGCCGTTTGGACGACTATCAGTGGCCTGAAACGAAACACTATTATGCAACGAGTTTTGCCAAGACCGGTCCGGCGATTGCCATGATTAACACGTAGGCAGCGGAAATGGGCCCGAGACGCGGCTCAATTGCGACACCAAGCCCCGCGATAACAATAGAGAACTCACCTCGTGCGACGAGTTCGGCACCCGCACGGATACTTCCCCGCCGCTCAATGCTCAATTTGCGACCAACCCAGTATCCAGTCAGCAGCTTCGTTAGAGTTGTGACCACTGCCAATCCCAAAGCGAACGGCAGCCACTTTGGGAGCACGGCTGGGTCAATCTCAAGTCCAAAAAAGAAAAAGAACATCGCCGCGAATAGGTCTCTTAGGGGGCTGACGAGACGCTCAGATTGCTGCGCGACCGAACCCGACAGCGCGATGCCGACCAGAAAGGCTCCGATCGCCGCTGAAACCTGGAAACGCTGTACTATGCCAGCGACCAGCAGCACGGCACCGACCGTCGTCAGCAGAATGATCTCGTCGGATTCGTGAGCGACAAGTCGGCTGATCTGCGGGCCCAAACGCAAAGCCGCTAGAAGAGCAATCAAAACAACGGCAATGGCGCAGCAAACCGAGAAAGCGATTTTGTCGGGCGCACCTCCACTGACTAGCACCGCGACCAGCGGGAGGTAAACAGCCATTGCCAGATCCTCCTGCACCAGCAGGGAGAGGACGAGTGGTGTTTCTGGATAGTCCATGCGTCGCAGTTCGGACAGGACTTTCGCTATTACGCTCGAGGAAGACATGTATGTGATGCCGCCGAACAAGACCGCTGCTAACGGCCGCCACCCAAATAGAAGACCAGCTGCAAATCCGGGCGCGAAGTTGAGGACAAAATCGATGAAACCCCCAGCGACAGCGAGGCGCAGGCTTTCCTTCAACTCCTCAGCCGTGTACTCCAGCCCCAACATGAACAAAAGCAAAAGCACGCCGATCTCTGCCCCAACACGAACAAACTCTTCGCTTAGCCGAAGCGGGGCGAGGCCACCGTTGCCGAACGCAAGACCAGCCAAGAGGTATAAAGGAATTGCCGAAAAGCCCCAGCGGCTACCCAGCCTTGCTAAGAGCGCGAGGCCAATAAGGACGAGCCCAAGTTCGGTAAAAAGAAACTCATTCCCGTGCGAGGCAATCATCGC
>JBPYDQ010000304.1:0-2393 GCA_051986135.1 Terriglobales bacterium
CGGTGTCCACGAGAAGAGCGTTCTCGGGCTTAAAACCGAAGTCGCTGTGCAGTGACCGGACCAGCCCGCGCACGGCTACAAAGGAGGAAGTGATCAGCACGGCGCAAAGGGCAATTTGCACTCCGAGCAGCAGGTCACGGGCGGTAATCCGACGGCCAACCTTGCCCAGTGACCCGGACTTGACGATCTGGTATGGATCCGTATGAAGCACTTGCCTGATGGGAACAGCGCCAAACAAAAGTCCGCTCACCAAGGTCATTAGCACAGCGACTCCGTAGACATTGGCATCGGGATTCACAGCTAAGTGCATTTCGGGCCATTTGGAAGCTGGGCGCCACAAGCTGAGTCCGCGAAGCAGGGCAACGCTGCCCCAGATTCCTACAGCGCCACCTATAATCGAAAGCAGTCCAGCTTCGGTGAAGAGCTGCCGCAGAACACGCAGGCGCCCGGCACCCAACGCGAGTCGCAAAGCTAGTTCTCGGGACCGATCCACGGCGCGGGCCGCAAACAAGCCGCCCAAATTGGCGCAGGCGGCCAGCAGAATCAGCGCTGCCAGAAGCATCAGCGCACCCATGAAAGCAAGCATCGGCCGGCCAAGATAATCACCGTAGAGACTGGGGCGCGCAAGGGTAAACGTCCGTTGCGTATCTTCCTTGGGATAGGTTTTTTCCAGGTAGGCGCCGATCGAGTTCAAATCGGCAATGGCCTGTGCGCGGGTGAGTCCCGGCTTCAAGTGTCCAAGAGTCATGAAAACCCACTGGTTTCCGCGCGCGTTCAGGTCGTTTCCGCTACTCAGTTGCTCTGCGTTTACGATCGGCACGAACAGATCCGCATCAAAAAACACTAGAGTGCCGTGAAATTCAGGAGGCGCAACACCAACGACAGTGAACGGCTGTTTGCTCAACTGGATGACACGCCCAACCACATTGCGATCATCCTGAAAGTGGGTGTGCCAATACGAATACCCGAGCACAATGTAAGGCGCGCTGTTCGGTCCCCGTTCATCGGAGGGATGAAACACGCGGCCAAGATACGGCTGGACGCCTAGCAGATCGAAATAGTTGCCACTCACTTCCGCGAGCCAGATGCGGGATGGATGGTCTCCCGTGCTTACCGCGGCTTCGTCGATGTTAAACGCGGCGAGGCCCTCGAAGCTGCGGTTGCGATCGCGGAGGTCAAGATAGTCGGGATAGGACTGGTACAGGGAAGCCTCGTTTCCGTGCTGGATGGCCCAGACGGTGTCTGCGTTAGGCACGTGCAGCGGGTGCAGAATGAGCGCGTTCAAGACGCTAAAGACCACGGCGTTTGCGCCAATAGCCATAGCGAGAGTCAGTACGGCGACAGCGAGGAATCCGGGGTTCTTGGTCAGCATCCGGGCCGCGTACCGCAAATCTTGGCAAAGCGTTTGCATTGGCGTACCCCCCCGACTTCCATGGCAGAAGCACCTGTGCTTCCGAGCTTACATCTTTTAACCCCATGTGTTGGCTGCACTTAGCGCTTTATCGATCGCCGGGGCAACGGCTGTATTGTCCGGATGCGAGACGAGTTGTCGCGGAACCGGACAGTTATCTGCGCCCATCTCCCGAATTGTCGGCCATACCGAAGTCTTGCGGGAGGTATCGCGAGATGACGCTCGAAGCGTAGACAGGGGTATCGGTGGGCCTGGTGATTGAGCTTCGAAAAACGAAAATCAGGACGCCGACTCCCTTCTTGATGGAGGAAGGCACAACGGCTGATCCGCGAGAGACGCGAGCGATCAGACGCGACCTGACGGCTATCTGGGTGCGCGATCACGCTAGCCAGTTGCCTGTTCAACTGTCACACTCTGACGGAGGGAAACCCTAACGCCCCAGAGTCATCACTAGGCGCGGTTTTTTGTTTGCGAGAATGAGACAGATTTTTGACATCCCGGCTCCCGCTGGTCGGCTACCCTCTAAAACAGACGCTCTTCGGGCAACCCTGCCGAATGAGTTTTTCGGAGACATCTCAGTGCTGGCCCTCCAAGCGCAATTCTCAGTAAGGAGAGCAAAGTAATGAACGGTTTTGCAGATAACCTCCGGAAGCAGCCGAATCGCCTGATTCTCTGGCTCGGACTAACCGCGCTTCTTGTGGCCCTGGGTTTCTATCACCTTCAATCCCGCCCAATCATGGCACAGGGTCAACAGATACAGGTGGTCGAGTTGAAGGCCAAGAAGTACGAATTCGATCCTTCTCCGGTTCATGTAAAGGCTGGGGTCAAAGTTCAGCTCAAGATCACTGCCCTCGACCACGACCATGGTTTCAAAATCGCAACGTATCCCGAAGGCGCAGAATCGAGCGGTACGCCGGGAATCGTTTTTACTTCGGCGCAAGACTGCGTGCTGCTCAAAAAAGGAGAGACCACGACAATTGAA
>JBPYDQ010000305.1:0-23038 GCA_051986135.1 Terriglobales bacterium
CCGGATACTGGAACACTCCGGCGAGGTGGCGGGATTCACCGCTGAGAACATTGTCTTCCCCGATGACCGCGACGCAATTATAGTTCTGATCAATCAGGATGCCGCCGAAGCTGCTGGATCCATCGCCAAGCGAATCCAACCTCTGCTGCTTAACGTGAGCGATCCTCGGACGCCGGCGAAACTGGAAGAGGCCAAGCAGATCTTCGCGGGTCTGCAGCGTGGCACGATCGATCGCTCCCGGTTCACCGATGACGCGAATTTTTATTTCAGCGAGCGGGCGCTCAAGGATTTCCAGACCGGTCTCGCTCCCCTGGGCACTCCCGAAGAGTTCATTTCCGTTGGCCACGGCTCGCGCGGCGGCATGATGGAACGGGCCTATCAGGTGCGGTTCCTCAAGCAGACTTTGCGGGTATGGACCTACGAGATGCCGGACGGTAGGTTAGAGCAGTACCAGGTCGCGCCCGAGTAAAGCGGGTTGCATCCTCGTTGACATGTGCTTGCTGAAGAGGTCTGAGGCAGTTGCAGCAAATAATCCGATGACTGCCGGACAAGGTAGTGCAGCCACACCTTAGTTTGGGAAGAGGCGCGACAGCTAAACGGAACCGTCGTAGATTGTAACCGGAACATCTTTTTCCTCCACGGAATTTCATTTTCGCAAGTGCCACAACCGTGCGCAAAGCTCGTACAAGTCAGCGGCAGCGGATAAGGAAGGAAGTTTCAATTTTGGACAGTAGAAAGGGGGATCCAGAATTCTGTCGTATGCCGCCTGTCCGGTCAGATAGAGATGCGCCGCCTCCGATTACTCACCCGTGCCCTTGACGCCAACGAGCCCGGCTGGCCGGGAGTAGGTCACTCGAGAACAAGTCCGAATGAGCCGCCCAGGCCAAACCATGTAACTGATTCCGAGATCGACAGTTCTATTTCTGGGCGTATGATTCACTATGACTTATGGAAAAGAAGATAAGCGTAGTGCTGATTGGAGTGACGGACATGCGCCGGGCGGTGCGGTTCTACCGCGATGTCGTCGGGCTGCCGGTGAAGTTTCAAACTGAGGAATACACCGAGTTCGCAACTCATGGAGCAGTGCTGGCGCTCGAAAAACGTAACGAGGTCATTGCCACCGGTCCTGCGTTCACCTTGCCAACCACCGATGTTCGACAGGATTACGAACAATTCGAAAGAGCCGAGGTCAGGTTCTGGAAGAAACTGTCCGAGGAGTCCTACGGCTGGGTGATGATGCCGGAGGACAGCGAGGGAAATATTTTCGAGATTGTGCAGTACAAAAGCTAGTTAGTGGCCACTGTCGCGAGCCAAAGCACTGGCCGCTAAGTTTCCGACGTCACCCGATTTGGCTTCGCCAATGACCAACGACTTTCTCTAAAATCTGCGCGGTCCTTCGTACCGTACTCTCAGGAATGCATGGTATGGCAGGGCGTAATGCAAGCTGATCAAACGGAACCAGGGCGCAGTTTCGGGAGTGAAAGTTGCATTTCCATAGGCGGTGGGACGCTCGAGGTCGGGCTTGGTCGAGATACCCAGAACCTGCAAGGAAATCGTGCGGAACTCCTCGTCCACAATCTTCTCCTTGAGCATCTCGCCATACAGCGTGGGTCCGCCTTCGCACAACAAAGTGCGAATGCCATGTTCGGTGCGAAGTGCGCGCACTGCTTTCGTTATGTCGACGGTGGATCCTTGTCCGACCGTCACGATTTTGATGGTTCCCTTGCGGCCAAGTTTCTCGAGGCGCGCTTCAATATTGGCGGCTCCTGCTGATGCGGTCACGATCCAGGGCTCGACCTGGGGAGATCGAAACACCCGAAAGTTCAGATCGATTTCGCCCGATCCCGTGAGGATCAGAACCCTTTGCGGACCGAGCTTGAGAACCTTCTCGCGATAAGCGGGCAATTTTTCATCCTTGATGGCGTAGCTCCAGCCCATGCCGTCGGTGCCGCGTTCATCCCGCAGCGTGCTGGCGCCTATCAATTGCGCGTCATGGTGCGCTCGGAGGAAATTCATCAGCCAGAGGTCTTCGGCGCTGCGCGAGACCTCGCGTCCGCCAGCCTGATCGGGCAATTCGCGAAACGATACGCGACCATCCAATCCCATCACGAAGTTGGAAGTGATATAAGGTCGAGACTTGTCGTGCGGTTCGGGAAACCCGAACGGCCCGTACACTTCCCTGATGCGTTCCGGTAGCGAAAACGTGTCCTCGCTATGGTTGAAGCAGCGTTCGAGCGCCATGGCACCTCCCGAGCGTCATGCATCAGCAATCAGCCGCACATAGTAACAGGCTCGGAGTAGTCGGGCAGGAGTGGCGCTGGCAGGGGGCTCACCACTTACTCGGCTGCCGCGCCCATCGCGCGAAAATCCGTAGCCAATGGGTCTCAGATGCCATCTAATTCGATGTTGCTGGCTGACAGCCGCCTGCCCGACCCATCAGCATGGGATAATTATTGGCGGAGGGCCTGTTGTGAGCTGTGTCATCTGCGAAGTCCGCAAGCAGAAGCGCTTCTGCCTGGCCGTCCATGGGCGTATCTGCCCACAATGTTGCGGTCAACAGCGCGAGGTCACGCTTGACTGCCCGAGCGAGTGTGTCTATCTGCAGCAGGCGCGTCAGCATGAGAAGCCCCGTTCCGCCGAGGATTTAAAAGATCGGGAGCTCTTTCCTCATGTGGAAATAGCGGAGCAGTTTCCGTACGAACACGAGCATCTGGTGATGGGGTTGAGCTATGCGATGGCCAAGTGCGCCCGCAGGGAGCGAACCCTGAACGACCGCGACCTGGTCGCGGTCCTAACTTCTCTGACCAAGAGCTATGAAACCCGGGTAAATTCTGGCTTGCATTACCAGTCGCCCACTACCAGCACAAGCCAACGGGCGGTGGCGGAGGAAGTCGAGAATACGTTGAAGGAATACCGTGAGACCGAGCAGAAGCATTTTGGCTATTCGCGGCTGAAAGACTCCGATGTTCTCTGCGCCCTGGTCTTGCTGGTCAGGATGGCCCATGGCCGGACGAGCGGCCGGCCTAAGTCCCGCGCCTTTACCGATTTCCTTTTAGCCCAGTTCCCTGGAATCAAATCTGCCATCGCGGCGCCGGACGAGGTAGGGCGCCGGATTGTGATGCCGTACGAGTCAGCTTAATGTCGTTTGCTCGTTATTGTTTGGAAACCTGGGTCGCTCGGCTGGCTCTCAGTCGCTTCACCGATGGGAGCGCGCGCGAGATGACAGCTATGTGTAGTCGGCCCCAAACTAGTGATTTGACTGGCGGATTCCGTGATTGACTCCTGCCATGCTGCCTGCTTTCCTTCCAGCAACTAACGATAGCTATTTGCAGCAGTTCTGGGTACAATGTGAATGCGTTTGAATCTAAGCGGTTGTAAGCAGTATCTACGCATAGTAGCGTGACGTGCCTGCGGAATTCTGCTCTCGAATCAGCGCAAAATCAGAAAAAGGAAATAGCAACACAATGGAAACAGGAACAGTGAAGTGGTTTAACGATGCCAAGGGCTATGGCTTTATCAGCCGTCAGAATGGGGAGGATGTATTCGTACACTTCTCCGCCATCCAGTCAAATGGCTTCCGCAGTCTGCAGGAAGGTCAGCAGGTTCAGTTTGATGTCGTGAAAGGCCCTAAGGGCTGGCAAGCGGAGAACGTACGGGCTCTGTAAACCACTCCAAAATTGCGACAGAGGGCGACTGGAAAGTCGCCCTTTATTTGTGCAAGCGTCAATTCTCGCCGACCGCTTAACAGTCAGGCCCGGTTGTAGGCCTCCCAATCCGACAGCTTTCCTCCCGAGCATCTTGCATAGCACTATGAATCTTCCGCCGGTTTTCTGGGGTGTCTTCGAACTAGTTAAGCCGGTGGCGGAGCGCCTCGAAATGGCTCCCCACTACCGCCTCGAGCTTCTTGGCCTCGATCATTTCAGCTTCGCCTGGAGAGAGTCACACCGTCCGCCGGCGGGGAGCCAAATCGAAATGCCTGGTGCTTTGATTGTTAGAATGGAGAACATGGGAGTCGGGTGATTCGATGCAGTTCACCGAACAATACGACGTGGTGGTCGTCGGCGCCGGCCATGCTGGCTGCGAGGCCGCGATGGCGGCAGCGCGCCTGGGATTGAAGACCGCCCTGTACACCTTGAACGTCGATCTGATCGCGCAGATGTCCTGCAATCCGGCTGTGGGCGGGATCGCCAAGGGACATCTGGTGCGCGAAGTGGATGCGCTGGGCGGCATCATGGGGGAAGTCACCGACGCAGTCGGCATCCAATTCCGGCTTCTGAATACCTCCCGCGGTCCCGCTGTCTGGTCTCCCCGGGCGCAATGCGACAAGCAAGCCTATCGGCTGAAGATGCGCGAGGTGCTGGAGTCGCAACCGAACCTGAAGATCAAACAAGCCGAAGTGGCTGATCTGATCATGGCACCGTCAGCCGTCGGGACACAGCATTCGGCGGAACCGGGGTGCTCCACTCGGCGTGGGGTGACGACGGCAGGCGGGAACTCGGCTGCAACCGAGAACCGGGAACTGAGAACCGAGAACCGGCGCGTCGTGGGCATCAAGCTGCGGGACGGCCGTACTGTGGGCGCGCAAGCCGTCGTCATCACCACCGGCACTTTTCTGAATGGGCTGATTCATTGCGGTGAGGTGCAATATCCGGCGGGCCGCAGCGGCGAACCTCCTGCCGTGCTGCTGGGCGAAGCCTTAAAGAACTTTGGCTTGCGCGGCTGCCGGCTTAAGACGGGCACGCCACCTCGCCTGGACGGCCGCACCATCGATTGGGCGAAATTCCAGGAGCAGCCGGGCGATCCGGATCCGACTCCTTTCAGTTTTCGCACCCAGCGCGTGGCCCGGCACGATGGGCAGGTCCCGTGCTATATCGCCTGGACCACCCCCGAGACTCACAGAATCATTCGCGAAAACGTTCATCGTTCGCCGATGTACAGCGGCCAGATCAAGTCCATTGGGCCGCGCTACTGCCCCTCGATCGAGGACAAGATCGTCAAGTTCCCCGACAAGGCGGTGCACCAATTGTTCCTTGAGCCCGAGGGACTCAACACTCATGAAATTTATGTGAACGGGATGAGCACTTCGCTGCCGGTCGAGGTGCAATTGGCCATCATTAAATCGATTCCAGGACTGGAAAATGCGGAGATGCTTCGACCGGGCTATGCCATCGAGTACGACTCGATTGATCCCACCGAGCTGGAACGTACGCTGGAGACCAAAAAAATCGCGAGCCTATTTCTGGCCGGGCAAATCAACGGGACAAGTGGTTACGAAGAGGCGGCTTGCCAGGGGATTATGGCAGGAATCAATGCGTCCCTGAAGGTGAAGGGTGAGCCACCCCTGATCCTCGATCGCACCGAGGCCTACACCGCGATTCTCATCGATGACTTGATTTCGAAGGGCACCAACGAACCTTATCGGATGTTCACATCGCGGGCTGAGTTTCGCTTACATCTGCGGATTGATAACGCCGACCGCAGGCTGACGCCGCATGGACGACGTGTGGGCTTGATCGCCGATGGCGCGTGGGCGGATTTCCTGGCCAAGCAGGAGCGGCAGAAAGGCATCGAACAGTTGCTGGAGACGACTAAACTCACCGCCGACATGATTGAGCAGATCGAACATGCCCAGAAAACCGCGATGCAGGTCCTTCCCCCTCGATTCGCTCAGGGTCAGGACGACGACCAGGTTAGTGAAGCCAGCACTAGGATTGACCTCTCCGGAGCCGTAGGCCAGAGCTGCGCGCAATTGTTGAAGCGGCCGGAGATTCTCATTGAGCACCTGGTTCCCCTGCTTATCGAGGTCGCGCCACGCTTCTTTGACAGAAATAGCAACTCGGCGATCGCGACCGGGAATTTGCCGTCCGAGGTCAGGAACGAACTCAAGTCAGTCGAGACCGAAGTGAAGTACGCGGGCTACCTGCAACAGCAGGAGCGCGCCATCGAACGGCTGAAGAAGGCCGAGCAACGGTCGATCCCGGAGTGGTTCGATTATCACTCGGTCAGTGGCCTCTCTCGCGAGATGCAGGAGAAGCTGGTCAAGATTCGCCCCCGCACCCTGGGGCACGCTTCGCGTATACCTGGCGTGACTCCCGCCGCTGTGTCCCTGGTAAATGTCTTTATTGAGATCCAGGCCAAGCGCCGCGACCAGACAGCCGCCCTGTAGTTGAGCCGGTTCCGCGCTGTCCCTAGGGGTTTCTGTGGTTAAATCTCAAGGAAATGGATTCGAACACTGCTCGCGCGCAGTTCCCCGGGCTTCGGGACAAAGTCTTTCTGGACGCGGCTTGTTGCTCCTTGGCCCCAAAGATTGCGGTTGAATCGATTCGAGAGTTTCTCGCTCTCGCCATGAATTGTCCGCTGGCGTCCTCTACTGACCATCACATGTTCATGGACGAGATGCGCGCCAAGACGCGGCCGGCCGTGGCCCGCCTGATCCATGCGCATGAGGATGAGATCGCACTGGTAGAAAGCACAACCCATGGCCTGGCTCTTGCGGCTGGCGCGATTCCGCTCGAAAGCGGTAATCGAGTGCTGATCTCCGATCTGGAATTCTTGGAAGTCGCTGTTCCCTGGGTGCAGAAGAAAAAAGCGGGGATTGCCATCGACGTCGTGCCCAATCACTGTGGCCAGGTGCGGGTCGAAGACTTCGCCGCTCGGCTCACGCCACGCACGCGTGTGATCGCAATCAGCTCTGTCCAGTGGACGAACGGATTTCGCCTCGACCTCGGGGCCTTCAGCAGGCTCTGCCGCGATCGCGGTATCTGGCTGGTGGTGGATGCTATCCAGCAGTTGGGAGCAATTCCGCTCGATGTGAAACAGACGCCGGTAGACATCCTCGCGTGCGGCGGACACAAGTGGCTCAATGCTCCCTTCGGTTGTGGATTCATGTACATCAGCCGAGAGGCGATGGCCAAGTTGGAGCCTCCCGTGGCGGGATATCTCGACATGCAGGATCCGCCGGGAGGATGGGGGCATTATTTCCAGACACCGAGCACGACTCCCGTGGGAGATTTTGCCTTTGTTACCACCGCCCGGCGGTTCGAGACCGGCGGGACGGGGAATTATCCGGGGGCGGCTGGCTTGGCGGCATCGCTCGGGCTGATCCAGCAAGTCGGATCGGCTGAAATTTCTCGGCACATCCTCTCGCTCACCGATCAGTTACTTGCTGGCCTCGAGCAGTTGCCGGTAGAGATAGTTACACCGACCGCCAGAGAAAACCGGTCCGGCATTGTGACCTTTTCAGTCGGGTCCGCTGAGCAGAATCTAGCCCTTATGAAGCAATTGCAGGAGAAGAGGATCCTGGTTTCAGTGCGCTATACATCCAACGTAGGGGGGGTAAGAGTTTCGTGCCACTTCTATAACTCCTCCGCAGATATAGAAGCGCTGCTGGCAAGTATCGGCCGGGTGCTCGCCTGATGGCGAATCGCAGGGCAGCTTACTGGCTGTTGCCGAGACTCTGGAGTACGGACAGAATCTCCTCAATATCCGGCAATTCATCGAGCGGATAAACCTTGGCGAATCGAATCTTCCCTTTCTTGTCGAGGATGAACGCGGCCCGTTCGCTGATGCCGGGCACGGGCGCGCCTACACGCATAATTCGGAACTGCTCGGTCACCTCTCCGTGCGGGAAGAAATCCGAGCACAGCGGAATTTCCATCATTCCGATTTCTTTCCTCTGCCAAGCTAGGTGGCTGGGAATCGAATCCACACTGATGTCCAGAACCTGGGCATTAAGCGCCGCGAACTGTTCCCGGCGGGAATTTAGCTCCGGCACCTGGGCGGCTCAAGTCGGCGTCCAGTCGAGCGGATGAAACGTGATCAGGACATTCTGTTTACCACGATAATCGCGCAGCCGCACCTTGTGCGCCTGCTCACCGGTTACGGCCGATAGTTCGAAATCGGGCGCGGGATCCCCCACTTTCAAAGGCATTGAAGCTCCAATCAGTCAGTAGTCGATGAGGACTTAGAATTATAGACGCTGCCGCCGAGTGCCTTTTCTCGACTCCTGACTTCCTGTTTTATCCTGTTCACCGGGCCGCGCCAGGGTTGTTCGGGACGTGGTAAGCGAGTTGTTGCAAAAATGAATAAAAGCAGGAAGTCAATGAATCTAGTAGACAAGGCAGAAACACAGAAAGCCGAACGACCTGACCCTTGTTGACTATCGCTACCATGACACTTGAAGATCAGAAACAAAAAGCGCTCACGCTTGGCCAGCTTCATCGCGGACCAAAAATTCTGCTCCTGCCGAATGTATGGGACGTGGCCAGCGCGAGACTTATCGAGGAGGCCAGATACCCTGCCATCGCAACCACCAGCGCGGGCGTGGCATTTTCACTAGGCTATCCCGATGGACAGAAGATTTCCCGCGAGGAGATGCTGGCGCGGGTGGCGCGCATCGCGAAGGCGGTCCGAGTGCCGGTCACGGCGGACGTAGAGGCGGGCTACGGGGATCGTCCACAAGATGCCGGGGCGACCGCGGAGGGGGTAATCGAGGCCGGGGCCGTGGGAATGAATTTCGAGGATGGGACGGGGGACGCGGCCCACCCGCTCGCGGATCTCTCCCTGCAATTGGAAAAGATACATGCCATTCGTGAGGCGGCAGCGAAGATGGAAGTTCCGCTGGTCTTGAACGCTCGAACCGATGTGTATCTCGCCGCGGTTGGCGAGCCGGAGAAGCGCTACGAATTAGCCCTGCAACGTGCGTTCGCCTACCGCGATGCCGGCGCCGACTGTGTGTTTGTACCGGGTGTGCGCGATCCGGACACAATTCGGCGACTGGTTAAAGACTTGAAGTGGCCGCTCAATATATTGGCCGTACATGGCTCTCCGCCGGTGGCCGAATTGGAGAAATTGGGCGTAGCGCGCGTGAGCCTAGGCTCGGCGCCAATGCGAGCGACTTTGGGGCTCTTGCGACGGTTGGCGGAGGAGCTGAAAACTTCCGGAACCTATTCTCAGCTGGAAGGGGCACCGGCGCACGCGGATGTGAATCGAATGCTGGTGAAGTAGCATTCGGCCATCAGCGTTCACCGGCGAGAGGAAACCCTCGATCCGTGGCTGGGCCGGCCATGACCAGCGCGACTGTCGGTCACAGAGCCAGTCGTCTCGATGTGGGAGGCTGAATGCTGAATATCGGCGTCATCTCCGACACTCATGGCCTGCTGCGCCCCGAGGCGCTCGACGCGCTGCAGGGCTCGGATCACGTCGTGCACGCAGGCGACGTGGGCGAACCGGAAATACTCGATCAATTGCGCGAAATTGCTCCTGTGACCGCGGTGCGGGGGAACGTTGATCGCGGGGCCTGGGCTCGTGCCTTGCCCAAGAGCGAGGTTCTCGAGGCTGACCGCACTGCCATCTATGTAATCCACATCTTGTCGGAGTTGGATCTCAAGCCAGAGTCCGCGGGCTTTGCTGCGGTTATTTACGGCCATAGCCACATGCCGAAGCTGGAGACGAAAAAGGGGGTGATCTTCTTCAATCCCGGCAGCGCCGGGCCTAGGAGGTTCAACTTGCCGGTCACGGTCGGCAGGCTGACCATCGAACGGGGCAAAGTATGCGGGGTGATACTCCCTCTGCCTATCGGGAAAAGATGAAGGCCAAGGATATTTCGACTCGACTCAGGCGGCGCACCATTCCCCAAACGTTTCCCGCCCCGACTTCCTTTAGAATCCAAGAATGTCCTCGCAATTTCGGTTGGAGGCGGCCAAGGGTAGAGCGCGGCTTGGGCGACTGACCACGCCCCACGGCGAGATCCATACTCCGGTCTTCATGCCGGTGGGTACCGCCGCGACCGTCAAAGCTGTGCCGCAGGACATTCTGGAAGATCTCGGGATCCAAATTCTTCTCGGCAATACCTACCACCTTCATTTAAAGCCGGGCGTCGACCGGGTTCAGAAATTCGGCGGATTGCACCGGTTCATGTCGTGGCCGCGAGCCATTCTGACTGACTCTGGCGGTTTCCAGGTTTTCAGTTTGAGCGACCTGAGAAGAGTGAACGAAGAAGGGGTGACTTTCCGCTCGCATCTAGATGGCTCTTCGCACGTTTTCACTCCTGAAAGCGCGACCGCTGCCCAGATTGGCTTAGGCGCCGACATCGTCATGGCTTTCGATGAATGCACCGAATATCCCGCTGGGTCGGACCGCCTCCGGTCTTCCATGGAGATGACACTTCGCTGGGCGGAGCGCTCGAAAAGGTACTTTGAAGAGCACAAGAGCGAGGTGCCGTGGGCCAGGCATCCGTTACCGGGCATGGCTGGTGGGCCGATCGAAGTTCCCACTTGCGCTCGGAATGCCGATCGTGATCGGGAGCCGGCAGGGGGGCGAGACATTCACGGCGAGCATACGCAAACGCTCTTCGGCATCGTCCAGGGCGGGATGGATTTCGGGCTGCGCCGGGAGTCAGCCCTGCGTACCGCCGAGATCGGATTTGCCGGGTATGCCATTGGCGGGTTAAGTGTGGGTGAGCCGCGGCATGTGACGCGCGAAGTCGTGGAAGCCACGCTCGAGCACCTGCCGGTCGATAAGCCGCGATATCTCATGGGGGTTGGCAGCCCTGAGGAGATCGCCGAGTACGCTTACCTCGGAATTGATATGATGGATTGCGTGCTGCCGACCCGCGCCGCCCGCCACGGGTTGCTGTTCACCTCCGAAGGAAGAATCTCCATTAAGCAGGCACGTTATGCCAATGATGAAGCACCTCTCGATTCCAGCTGTTCCTGCCGGGTTTGTACCCGCTATTCCCGCGGCTATTTGCGGCACCTCTATGCATCTAAGGAGGTGCTGGCGCAGGTTCTGAATACCATTCACAACCTGAGCTTCTACCTTGACACTATGCGACGGGTGCGAGATGCTATTTTACTTGGGGAAAGGGCTCGCTTTCTATCTGGTGTCCGGTCTGCAAGGAATCCGTAGACGTCCCCTCATGCCTGAATAGAAGGAATATCCGGCCGGAAGAGTTGAGAATTCCCGTAGTGACACAATCGAGAGTAGAAGTGCTTAGGGCCAGGTGCCTGATCGCCAGCTGAGATGGGATCCACAGGTTTGATCATGCAAGCAAGTTACACGGCGCTAGCGCTGTTACAGTCGAGCAGCATGGGATGGTTGGGCATTGCTCCGCTGGTCTTCATCTTTGCGGTCTTTTATTTTCTTCTGATTATGCCGCAGCAGCGACGACAGAAGAAATGGCAGGCCATGTTGGACACTTTAAAGACCGGCGACAAGGTAACGACCAGTGGCGGTCTGCGGGGAACGATTTTCTCCATGAAAGACGATGCCATTACCCTGCGCGTGCCGCCGGATAATCTGAAGCTGGAGGTCAGCCGAGCCTCGATCGTCTCGGTGACCACGGCCGACGAGACGACGACGAAGTGACTTTCGTCGGGATCAGCCCGGCAGCTGCCGCGCAGCGGTCTGCCAGGTGGAAACAGAAAACAGGAGTCCTCGGGAGAAACGGTTAAACTTCCAGGAATTGTTGATTTGTCGTTATGACTAAGAATTTGGGTTGGAAACTGGTACTCATCGTTGGAACACTGATCGTGTTTCTCTACGGAATCTTTGGCATCCCAAGCGGGTTTTCCGGCTCAGCTTTGTCCGATGCCATCCAGAAACGGATTAACCTCGGCCTCGACCTAAGAGGAGGAACTCACCTTATTCTGCAGGTCCAGGTAAACGATGCGGTGAATGCAGATTCAGACCGGGCCGTCGAGCGTATGAAAGATCGCATGCGGGCCCGCAAGATCAATTTCACCGATATCACCAAGCCCGATCCGGCCAACAACCCCGATAAGATCGTCATCACCGGCGTTTCGCCCGAGGCCACCTCAGACTTGCGCCAGATCGTGACCGATCAACTCCCTGAGTACAACTTAGCCTCGGGAGCTGGTAACACCTGGACGATGACCATGAAGCCGCCACAACTGGCGGATCTAAAGAACCGGGCCGTGCAGCAAGCGATCGAGACCATCCGCAATCGTATCGACAAGCTCGGCATCAGCGAGCCAACCATTCAGGAGCACGGACTCGGGCAGTACCAGATACTGGTCGAACTGCCCAGCGTAGACGACCCGGCTCGCGTGAAGGACATCATGCAGTCTACGGCCATGCTGGAAATCCGGCAGGCCCTCAACGGTGGGCAGCCCTATCCTAGTGAGGACGCTGCTCTGCAGGCGAACGGCGGAGTTCTTCCGCCAAATACGGTGTTGCTGCATGGTCGATCGGAGGGCGGCAGAGGCACGGAAGACGCGGTTTACTTGATCTCACGGACCGCCGCGATTGCCGGACATGATCTTCGCGAAGCGCGCGTCAGCCGAAGCTCGCAAACGAATATGCCGGAGGTCGAGTTCTTCTTGACCGGAGAGGGCGGCCGGCGCTTCTCCGAATTTACCGGCTCCCACGTGGGGGATTATCTGGCAGTGGTGCTGGACAATAAGGTCATGGAAGTGGCGGTTATCAAGAGCCAGATCGGTGACACCGGCGTTATCGAGAACATGGGTACGGAACAGAATGCCAAGGATCTGGCCTTGATTCTCAATTCCGGCGCCCTGCCCGCCAGCATCAAGTACCTTCAGGAAAGCACGGTCGGTCCTTCGCTGGGTAATGACTCGATTCGCGCCGGCGTTCGCGCCGCCATCATCGGCATGACCGCGGTGCTGGTGTTCATGCTGGTCTACTATCACGGTGCCGGCGTCAATGCGGATGTGGCGCTGATTTTGAACCTCGTCATCCTGCTGGGATTCATGGGCTATTTCGGCGCCACCTTGACGCTGCCCGGTATCGCAGGAGTGATTCTGACCGTGGGCATGGGTGTCGACTCGAACGTTCTGATCTTTGAACGAATCAGAGAAGAGTTGCGAAACGGCAAAACCCCACCGTCGGCGGTGGACCAGGGCTTCAGCCATGCCTGGGTCACAATCGTCGATACGCACGTCACCACCATTGTCTCGGCGGCGATTCTGTTCATTTTCGGGACGGGCCCGGTGAAGGGTTTCGCCGTGACGCTAACCTTCGGGTTATTGGCGAATTTGTTCACTGCGGTGTTCGTTTCACGCGTGATTTTCGATTGGATTTTGAGCCGTAAGCAGCGCGGCGAAGCGCTGAGCATCGGCTAGGAATAAAGGTTTCCGGGTTCGAAGATGGCTAAGTTTCGGGGTTAGCCAACAAGTAACTCTGAAGCCTTGAGAGCTGTGGAATCCTGAAAGCTTTGGAAGGGACTCGAACGTAGTGGAATTTTTTCGTAATCCAAATATAGATTTTCTTGGGAAAAAGTGGTACTTTCTCGCCTTTTCACTGGTGTTTAGTGTGGCGGGCGTGCTTTCCATGCTGTTCTGGCATGGCATCCCGATGGGCGTAGACTTTCGTGGTGGCACGCAGGTTTACGTCAAGTTTACTGGCCCGCCGGACGAAAATCAGATACGCTCTTTGCTTGATAAGGCGGGTTTGCATCGCGTTCGTTTGCAGCGCTTCGGCCCAGCAGGTGCGAACGAGGAACTCATCTCGCTGGACTTGCGCGAAACCAGCGAACGAACACTCGACCAGGGCAAGAATCAAATCATCAACGCCCTCGAAACCAACGCACCGGCCGGCAAACAGGATCTGAACAACGCCAGCTATCTGACGATTTTTAATTATCTGATGGAAAAGGATCCATTGCGCTTGGGCACCGACGCCAACCAGAGGTATTCGGAGATCGCCCGAAATATTGTCGACTATCGCGACAAGAACAAAGGCGGCGTATTGAATGCGATGGAGGAATTAAAGGCGGCGGCTCCGCCTGAGGTTGTTGCCTCGTTGAGCGACGGTTTCTTTCTATCCAATTTTGCCGTCAAGAACGTGGCAATCGTAGGACCCCAGGTGGGTGAGCAGCTGCGCCGCCAAGCGCTTCTGGCTGTGCTCTACTCGCTCATTGGCATGCTGGTGTATCTCTGGTTTCGCTTCGAATGGATTTACGGATTGGCAGCCGTGGTCACCGTATTCCACGACACGCTGATCACGGTGGGCGCATTTTCCTTGGCAAACAAGGAAATTACGCTTACCGTTATTGCGGCGATTCTGACCCTGGTTGGTTACTCGAATAACGATACCATCGTTGTTTTCGATCGGATTCGAGAGAACATAAAGCTGCTGCGGCGCGAGCGCCTGGCTGACATAGTGAATCGAAGCATCAACCAGACCTTAAGCCGGACGATTTTGACAGCTGGTTTGACCTTTTTGACCGTACTGGCTCTGTACCTATTCGGCGGAGAGGTGCTCAAAGGCTTCTCCTTCGCGCTAGTGATCGGTATCCTTATTGGCACCTATTCTTCGATTGCAATCGCGGCTCCCATTCTGGTTGCATACCAGGATTGGCGAAGTGGGCGTGGCAAGCGCATGGTGGCCGTGCCCGCGGATAAAGGCGGTTCCAAAGGCTCCAAGACGCAACCACAGAAGGTGCAAGCGAAGGCGTAGTCAGGACAATAGGTGGAGCAGGGCTTTCGAGTCCGGTTTCCGAGCGGCAGCTTAGGGCCCGCTGAGGTGCGGGGCCGGCAATGCGGAAACAGGTAGGTCACAGGCTGAGGGCCAGCGTTACAGGCGGGGCTCGAAGCCTGCCGTGCCGCGCCGGCAAAGAGGCGTAAGATTCTTACTTTTTAGAGGTTGCGAAATGCTGGCGTCGGGTAACATCTTGGGAGCAAAGATGAACCGGGCGGTGTCTAAAAATATGTAGGGTCTTGTGTAGGAGATTGCCTATGTTTGAAGACAGCCTCATAGAATCGGGCGGCAGGTTGAACACCAAGCGGGGGGTAACCACGACTGTTTCCTTCCTGATTCAGGTAGTTTTGATCGGAATCCTGGTTCTGATCCCGCTGCTCTTTACCGAAGCTCTGCCAAAACAGCAGTTGATGACGTTCCTGGTGGCGCCGCCACCGCCGCCGCCACCCCCGCCCCCGCCTGCCGCGGCACCGATCAAGATAATTAAAAAGATCGAGAGCGAGATTCAGAACGGACAACTCCGCACTCCCACCAAGATCCCCGAGAAGGTGCAGATCATCAAGGAAGAAGAGGCTCCGCCGACGATGGCGACCGGCGGCGTGGTAGGCGGCGTTCCTGGCGGCGTGCCGGGTGGACAGATGGGCGGCGTAATCGGTGGCATCATCAGTTCCACGCCCGTTGCCGTTCCCAAGGTGGCCACACCCCAGCGCGTGCGCGTCTCTCAAGGGGTCTCCCAGGGCCTGCTGATCAAAAAGATTCAGCCTTCTTATCCGCCGCTGGCTCGACAGGCGCGTATTCAGGGCCAGGTTTTGCTCCAGGCGGAAATCAGCAAAGATGGCTCGATTCAGAACCTGCGCTTAATCAGTGGCCATCCCATGCTGGCGCCGGCCGCCATCGAGGCGGTGAAGCAGTGGCGCTATAAGCCTTATTTCCTGAATGGTGAGCCGGTCGAAGTAGAAACGCAAATTACTGTAATCTTTTCGCTATCAGGTGGTTAGACCTCTGGGGGGGCGAGCTTCTCGTCGTCCCCATCCGCATCGAAACCCGGCTGTAGACCGGGAGGGACACTGAACAGAGCGCAAGCGGTATCGAAGATCGAATCTTGATGGGAATTTGGTTTTAAGAGTTTTCCTGAGGAGGAAAAGCAACTCATGTTTGTAGCAAACCTAGCAGCTTTAACGATGAGCCACGTAACTTCCCTGGCTGCTGTTGTACAAGAGCAGCCCGTGGGTTGGGACCCGATTTCGCTGTGGCACCAGATGGGTATTATCGCGAGAATCGTGGTTATCATTCTGTTCATCATGTCGGGGTGGTCGATCGGGGTCATGATCGATCGCTGGATGGCCTTCAGCGCTGCCCGCAAGCAGTCGCGCGCCTTCGCCCCGGCAGTCGCCGGCGCACTGCGCGACGGCAAAATTGACGAGGCGATCAAAGTTGCCGAGCGCAACAAGAAGAGCCACTTGGCCAAGGTCGTCACCGCCGGTCTGATGGAGTTCCGCGCGCATCAGGAGAGCTCGGACATTCCGGGCGAAACCATTGAAGCTTCCAAGCGCGCTCTGGAGCGCACCGAGGCGATCGTCCACGCCGAGCTGAAGCGCGGATTGGGTGGACTGGCCACCATCGGATCAACCGCCCCCTTCGTCGGACTGTTCGGAACCGTGATGGGCATTCTGAATGCCTTCAAAGGCATTTCGGAACAGAAGGCCACTGGTTTAGGCGCCGTCGCCGGGGGTATTGCCGAAGCGCTGGTGACCACCGCCATTGGGCTGTTCGTCGCGATTCCCGCCGTCATGATGTTCAACTACTTGACGGGCCGGGTCGAGGCGTTCGATGTCGAGATGGATAACTCGTCGAGCGAATTGATTGACTACTTCCTGAAGCGCCGCGGGCAGCTGGCGCGCCGCTAAGTTTGAGGGCAGGTCCCGAGTCGTGAGTTGCTGAAGCGGGGCGCCGGTGCCATCCGGCGCCCAACTCCTCAATCGCGATCCAATCGGACTGTCGCAGGCCGCGTCGAATTCACCGAGCAGGAGACGTAATCCTATGGCAATGGCAAAGAGAGAAGAAGGGAAGAAGGTCAACTCCAACATCAACGTCACGCCGATGGTGGACGTAATGTTGGTGCTGCTGATTATCTTCATGGTCATCACACCCATGTTGCAGAAAGGCGTCAGTGTCGATCTGGCCAAGGTCAACAGCCCTTCCTCGATGCCAGATGCCGACAAGGAAGACGCTTTGATTGTCGCCGTGATGCGCGACGGCAAGCTCTTCTTCGGCAACGACCGCATCGAAGCTGACCAGCTTACCCAGAAAATTAAAGACCGTCTCGCTAACCGAGTCGACAAGCGTGTCTACGTTCGAGCCGACGCCCGCGCCAAGTACGGCTCGGTCGTTGAGGTTGTTGACAACGTGCGCGCCGCCGGCGTGGATGATCTAGGATTGTTGACCGATCAGAGAAAGACCACGAATCAGCAGGCCCCGCCACCACCGGCAGCAGGCGGAGGGCAATAGGAGATTTCTTATGGGAATGACAACGGGAGGCGGGGGCGGTCAAAATGCTGACATCAACGTCACCCCGCTCATTGACGTACTTTTGGTGTTGCTGATCATTTTCATGGTCATTACGCCGTTGACGCCCAAGGGCCTCGATGCCCTGGTACCCCAGCCGCCACCGCCGAATGCGCCGAAGAACCAAACTTCGGATCGCACCATCGTCGTGCAGTTGCTCGACCGTGGGCCCGGGCAAGATCCGGCTGTGAAGATCAACCAAGAAGATGCGACCTGGGATACGCTTCAGACCCGTTTGACCGACATTTTCAAAACCCGCGCGGAGAAGGTCATGTTCGTGAAGGGTGACAACAATATTCCCTTCGCCGACGTCGCGAATGTAATCGACATCGCGCATTCTGCGGGCGTCGACAAGGTTGGCCTGATTACCGCTAAGATCGAAGCGGGCGGCTAAGAGTTTTCGGGAACCATTTGCACCTTCCAGCCCCTGGCTTCTAGCGTGTTTGGGTAACCAGAGCCTGCTGCGCCGGGGGGTCGGTAGCGGGAACGACTGCCTTGGGCTTCGAGGCGGGAGGCAATGGTGTTGATCTAGGCAAGGGGGAATCATAAACCGATGAATAACAGGCTAAAGATCGTCATGGTTGGGGCGGCTGGGTTGGTGCTGCTGACCGGCGCGGGATGCAGCAAGCTGCGCGCCCGCGACCAGCTCAACAAAGGGGTGCAGGCCTATAAGAACGCGAAATACGAAGAGGCCATCACCCACTTCCAACAAGCCGTGGAGTTCGATCCTTCGCTACTCAACGCCAGGCTTTACCTAGCTACCGCGTATGCCCAGCAATACATACCCGGTGCTGACACTCCGGACAACAACCGTATGGCCGAGAACGCGATTGACCAGTTTAAGAAAGTACTCGACATGCATCCCGGACGCGATCAACAGGTCGGAAGTCTCAAAGGCATAGCCTCGCTCTACTTCAATATGAAGAAGCTGGATATGGCCAAGCAGTACCACCAGAAGGTGGCCGAAGTCGATCCCAATGATCCGGAAACCTACTATTCCATCGGCGTGATCGACTGGACCCAGGCCTATCAGCCCCGTATGGAAGAGCGCGCTAAACTCGGACTGAAGCCCGATGAGCCCCTGAACGCCAAAGATAAGCAACAGAAGCAAGTCTGTGCGGATTTGAAACAGAAGAATTGGCCTACCATCCAGGACGGCATCGATAATCTCAACAAAGCGCTGCAGCTTCGTCCCGATTATGACGATGCTATGGCCTACATGAACCTCATGTATCGCGAAAAGGCGGACGTCGAGTGCGATGATCCTGCTGCTCGCTCAGCCGATCTGAAGTCTGCGGACGATTGGGTGGACAAGACCATGGCTACCAAGAAAGAAAAGGCAGCCAAGCAGCCCGGCGCTACCGGCATCGTTGCTGACCAACCGGTCAGCAAGTAACAGCAATCCTCGGTCGCGAAAGCCTCGCCTGTTCTCGGCGAGGCTTGTTGTCAGGATCCTTCCGTTACTCCGGACGGCCTTCTCCGCCTGCTAAACTCTCCCCCATGCGCCTCGATGTTAGAGAGCCTCCTTCGGCAACTTCCGGCGAACTGACAGACCGTCGCGCCCCGCATCGATATTGGGCCTGGGCGCTCGTCTCCACGCTGGTTCTGGCTTTAGCCGTGCGGATCATTGACCTAGGGAGCAAGAGCGTTTTTGCGGACGAGCTGGCTAGCATCCGCTTTGCGCAATTGAACTGGACAGCCTTCTGGCGCCTGGCGACCGGCAGCGAAGCCAACATGGCGCTGTACTATGTTCTGCTACGATTCTGGATCCGAATCAGCGACAAGATTGCCTTTGTACGATTCCTGTCGGTCATTCCCGCTGTGGCAACCGTTCCGGTGATCTATGCTATCGGGAAAAAATTGTTTTCCCCTCCCACCGGCATTGTCGCTGCGCTGCTGTTTTCGCTGAATACATTCGATATCTCCTATTCGCAAGCTGGTCGCGGCTACAGTCTGGCCGTTTTTCTGGTGACACTCTCTTGCCTGTACTTCGTCCAGAGCGTTCACGAGGCCGACAACCCGAGTGCCATCGGATATGTGACCGCGTCCACGGCGGCCTGGTATGCGCACTTCTTTGCGGGCTTTGTGTTCTTATCTCAGTTGGTAGCGCTACTTCTGCCGGGCCGATCGCACCCATCGCGATCTGTGTTGGTCCGGCAGGTTCGGCTGATGTCTTGGGTCGGGATACTCGTAACGCCGCTCGTGGTGTTTGCCGCCATTCATAAAACTCAACCTCTGTTTTGGATACAGCACCCGACCGCACCGGAGGTTTACCACTTCTTCACTTACCTTAGTGGAAGCGGGCTTAAATTCGGGTTGTCGGTCGCGGCCCTTCTGCTTGCAGGAAGCCAATGGTGGCGGCGAGCCCGGCTGAGGGAAAAGCAAGGTCGTTCATGGCCGTTCCTATTCCTGACTCTCTGGTTCCTACTGCCTGTGGGGATGGTGTTGTTGCTATCCTACTGGAGGCCGGTGTTCAGCCCGCGGTTTCTTATGGTTTCGTTACCGGCATTCGTGCTGCTGGTTTCCGAAGGGCTGGGAGCGATTCGCCCAGGATGGGCGCAGTACTCGATCACGGCCGTACTTGTGCTAAGCTGCCTGACTGCGTTACCCGGTTATTACCGGTCGCCTGGGTTGGAGGACTGGAGGACGGCCACTCGATATCTAAAGGAGCACGTCTCGCAGCCGGATGCCATCGTAATCGCCGATCCCGCCTATAGCGATATCTTTGAATACTCCCTCCGTCATTTCCGAGTACTGCTACCGACAAAAAAAGTGATCGCCGGTCGGGACTGGGAACATTGGTTGGCTGGATCGGACCATATCTGGCTCGTCTTCTGCCCCCCAAACTCAAGCGACCTGGCGAGCGGCTCCACGAGGCTGGTGAACTTCTCCCTCCAATCGAGGGTTCAGTTCACCGGCGTGACCGTCGCCGAGTATGTACGGAACAAATCGCCCTAGATAGCCGCGGCTAGTTGCTTTTTCCAGCCAGCAACTCGACGCTGATCCTTCCACCCGGACAACCGAACGAGCCTTGAGCGGAGGGTGGACCAAATCGACCTGTCAGCAATTCGAAAATCCACCGATAGGATTCCTCGCTAGCATCGGTCTTGAGGAGCCATACCCGTCGGAAACCACTGGTCGCTTCTGCTATTTTCTCGGGAGAGTCGCCGAGACAGCGTGCTCCTTGCCTGTAGCGTACATTCGGCAGCTCTGCCCATGCCATTTGTTTCTCCCTTTGTAGGTAGTACAAAAACACTTCCGCACCGTTTCCGGCAAAGCAGATCGCATCTTGGGGACCGGCCCTGGCCACCACCATCTGAGTTGCCGGTTTCCAGTCTGGGCATACCGGACGATGGAGGTAAGACCAGGTCGAGCGAATGGCCAATCCAGCCATGATCACGACCAGCGCCGCCGATATCCACCTCAGAGGCGGCCGTCGCCGGGCAATCACAACCGCTCCCTGGGCGGCCAGTAAGATCATCCCGGGAACCGAAATAAGCAGAAAACGAGAATACAAAATAGGCTTGTGGAAGGAAAAGGCCAGCATCACGCCGAGAGGAAAAGCCACCCATAAACCGACCAGCCTCAATCGAAACGCTTCCGAATCCGAATTCGCGCCCCAGGCCAGGGCCATAAGCGCTAAGGCAACGTACAACACCAATAAGGGCCAATTCCCGTAGCCGGTCATCGCATAGATTCCGTCGACGAATGTATGCGCGCTTAGAGGAGGAACCCAGTCCAGCTGACCTTTGTTCTTCAGCAGGACGAAAGCTACCATCGGCAACGCCAGAATCAAGAAAAGCGCGCCCGCTGCCGCCAGCCGCTGCCAACCGACCCTGCGAATTTGAGCTCGGCCCAGCGCCAGAAACTGGGAAGCAATCACCAAGGAGGCGAACACATGGGCGTACATGGCCAGAGCGCTGACCGCTGCGTACGCCGCCAGATAGGGTTTTCGATCCGGGGCCTGGATGAACCGAAGAAAGAGCTGTGTCGAAAGCAACAGGACGAGCAGCAACAAAGTGTAGCTGCGCGCCTGCTGCGAGAGGAACACATGAAACATGTGCACGGACAGCAAGGTCGCGGCCAATAGTCCCGTCATTCTCCCGAACAGCGACCGTCCTAGCAGGTACATAGCAGGAATGGACAGAACCGCGAAGATTACCGACGGAGTTCTGATCAAGAGCTCCGTGTCGCCGAGGAGAACCCATCCCCGCAGCAACACGTAATACAGAAGCATGTTGCCTTCGCGGCTCCACATCAACTTCCAGAAGGGTCCGGCCGGCATGTGCGCGAACAGAACGCTGTAAGCTTCATCCAGCCACAGATTGCGAGCACCCAGATAATAAAATCTGAGCCATCCGCTTAGGACGATGATCACCACCATTGCGCCCGTGTAGGCTCTCGCACGCGGGGACCCGCCAGCCATTGTGCGAAGAGATGAATCGCCCGCCGCTCGGGAACCTCGAAAGTTGCTTTCTTGAATTCCGTTACTCACTTCCCGGGAGAGTCTCCGACATTAGCCAAGCAGGAGGCCTGGCTGGCAAGGTTGTTTCGGCAATACAGTCGCACCTCGATTTCCTGAAACTCCTGGCGCATCGAGATCGGGTACTGTGTTCGGTAGAACGCGGAAATGAAACTGGTGGTCGCATCCGGGCCTCGGTTGAGTTCGTTGTGGGTGAAGACGACCCAAACCCGCCCGTAATGGGAGGGCACGGATGCCAGAAACGGCTGGGGTGGACGCCCGGTGTAGAAGTCCTTGAATGTCAGCTCCCCGCCATGACCAGGGTAGATCACGATCGGGTACGCCGCTGCCGCCGTTAGGCTGCGGTAATACTCAAAGGGCATGCGCCCAATTGGTTGGTGAAAGAGAATCGCATCGTCGGGCTCGGCGTGGGCAAGAATATATCGAGTGGCGGCGCGGAAATCTTCGCGTCCGGTATCGAGGTCTTTGTGATAGAGCGAGTACACGCCGGGCAAAGACCAGGCAGCAAACAGCAGCAGAGCAGCACCCATCAGCCATCGCGAGCGCAGCCGCGCGATGCCAGCTGCTGCCAGCAAGGCGAGCGCGGGCAGTGTGAAAATGAAATAGCGGGCCAGAAAACACGGCTTCCACTGCGAAATGAGGAAAGCCGCCGTAATCGGCAAGAGCAGCCAGATCGCCAGCAGTTCATAACGCCACTGGTCCCGGCCCATCCTTCTGAAGCGGAACAAGGCCGGCACTAGGGGCGCGACCGCCAGACCGCACGCCGCCGCATACAGCCAAACCAATCGCTCGCCGCCGCCGGTTAAGTAAGTGGCGGTGATACGAAGCGATGTCCAACCGGGACGCGGTATCCAGCGTAGAACACCCACCCCAGTCGTTGCCACAAAGATCACCAGTGGTGCAATGGCAATGGCAAACTGTCGCCAGCTTTTCTTAAGGAGCGGTTCGACCTCGCTCCTGTCGAACAACTTCAGGGATAACCACTCGACCAGGACGATGAATCCGGCGAAGAAATGGGCGTAGACGGCCAGCACGCTGGTCAGCAGATGTCCTTTCCTGTTTCGGCTGCTCGGATCATCTAAAAACTTCAGAAAGTAAATCGAGGAGAGCACGCACAGCAGAGCGAACCAGGAATAGCTGCGCGCCTCCTGTGAGTAGCGGACGTGGAAGGCATTGATGACGATCAGGAAAGATGCCATCAGTCCAACGCGCGCATCGAACAGAATCCGACCCAGCAGGTAAACCGCCGGGATTGTGGCGAGTGCAGGAAGAACCGATAGCGTTCGAATCCAGGCCTCGCCATCTCCGAACGGCAGCCACAACCGCAGCAGGAGCGTGTACAGGGCCATGTTGGCCTCGTGTCGCCACAGGATGCGCAGCAAGTTGTACCAGTCCAGCCGCGCCATCGCGATGCTGACGCCCTCGTCGATCCAGACACTTTTCTGGCCAAGAGCATGAAAACGCAGAACTGCTCCTGCGGCGACCAGCACTGCCACCACCAACCAGGCGTAGCAGGCCGCCAGGCCGCGC
>JBPYDQ010000306.1:0-2857 GCA_051986135.1 Terriglobales bacterium
GTCGGCCGGCGTCGATCAGCTTGTCGAATCGATCGAGCACGAACTCGGCCCCGTCGACATCCTCGTCAATAACGCGGGCGTCAGCCAAATCAAGCCCTTCGACGAACTGACCGAGGGCGATTGGGATGAGATCCTGCGCGTCAACCTGAAATCAGCCTTCCTCGTCACGTCCCGCGTCGTTCGCGGCATGCGCCAGCGCCGCTGGGGACGTATCATCAATCTCTCTTCGGTTGCCGCGCAAACCGGCGGCGTGATTGGCCCGCACTATGCTGCCTCGAAGGCGGGGCTGATCGGCCTGACGCATTCTTACGCATCGCTGCTCGCGCGCGAGGGCATCACCGTCAACGCCATCGCTCCTGCATTGATCGAGACCGATATGGTCACTTCCAATCCCAACGCTTCTCGCGATCGCATCCCCGTGGGCTTCTTTGGCGCTCCAGAAGAAGTCGCGCGCGCCGCGGTCATGCTTTCAGAAAGCGATTACCTGACGGGACAAACCCTCAGCATCAATGGCGGCTGGTATATGACATAATTCTCGCCACCCGGGGCGTCCCCCCGTCGGTCTTTGCTTTCGGCTTGATCCGCTATGGTAGATTTGACTGACAAGCGATGACTTGGGCGGAGTGGGTTGTCGACTTTGCGCTTCTCTTCCTGCCGCCGTTGAGCTGTACGTGCGCCTGGTGGCTTTGGCTCCGTAAGCACGAATCAGTATCCATCCCCCGCTGGCGCCGTTCTGCCACAGCGATCGCCCTGATTGCAGTCACGCTCAGCATCGCCCTCGGAGCTTTTGCCTTTATCTATTGGCGCCGTTTTCCCGGACATGGCCCTGATCCGCCATCACCGACCCGCATCGCAACCCTGGCGGGCTTCGCTTTCGCCGTTTTCGCCGTCCCTTTTTGTGTCCTTGCCAAGTCCTGGACCCGTCTTGCCCTCGTCCTCTCCTGCCTCGGTCTACTTGGGTTCTATTTCGGGATGTTTGTTGCGCCCTGAGAAATGAGTCTCGCGGCCTGCTTCTCCCGGTGACCTTCGTAAGAGCCTTGACGGCCACCCCGGGCACGGTAGCCTCAAGACCTTCCCGGCCCTTCCCCGACCTGGCCCGACGGATGCTATAATTACATGTCTTTCAGAGGGAACAGGTTCAATGCCGATCTACGAATACATCTGTGAGAACTGCAACGAGCGTTTCGAGAAAATTGTCGTCAACAAGCAGCAGGAGATTTCCTGCCCGAAGTGCTCCAGCAAGAAAGCCACGATTCAGCTTTCCGTTTTTGCCACTGCTGGCTCCGGCGGTCCATCGAGCTCCTCGGGTGGTTTTTCAGGGGGCGGCGGCTGCTGTGGCGGCGGCTGCTCCTGTCACTAGCCCTCCGCGCAGCGCCATCACGATGCTGATCAGCCACACATCTCTCGTTCTGTTTGTGAGCGGCGCCGTGATCCTTCTGATTATCCCCGGTCCCGCGGTCATGTATGTTGTGAGCCGCAGCATTGGGCAGGGGCGGTCGGCCGGCCTCGTTTCCGCCACCGGCATTGTGGTTGGAACTCTGTTTCACGTGGCTGCAGCCACGCTCGGTCTCTCCGCCCTGTTGGCCTCGTCGGCCACGGCATTTCAGATCGTCAAGTATGCCGGTGCGGCATACTTGGTTTACCTGGGCATTCGCACATTGCGAAGCGGTGACGCAGAATCTCTGCAAGCGGCAACTGGCGAACGGCGTCTGGTGCGCCTCTTTGGCCAAGGAGTCTTGGTCAATCTTCTTAACCCGAAAACGGCCCTGTTTTTCCTCGCCTTTCTGCCCCAGTTCGTGGATCCCTCACGCGGACGAGCCACGCCGCAGATCCTTGAATTAGGTGTATTGTTTGCCTTGATGGGCTGGTGCAGCGATTCGATTTGGGCCTTGGCTGCTGGCAGCGCGGCCCAGCTTTTCCGCCAAAGTGTGCGCCTGCGTCGGGCTCAACGCCAGGTGTCTGGCGGGGCCCTCATCGCCCTAGGGTTGGCTTCCGCTTTTTCGGGTTCGAGGACGAAATAAGCCGGCGCCTGCTACCGGTGTGATGTGCCGCTCTCGCGCCGGCCGTATGCAACTGAAAACCAAATTCGGGCTCGGCTTGGTCGGCCTTGGGATCTCTGTCGCCGCCGCCTGGGGTTTTTGGAGCCGCACACGCAGGCTCGTCCCGGTCGATCGACCCGTTTCGCCGCTTGCAGGCCAATCCGTCACTTCAGACTTCACGCTCAACTTTGACGGTCTCTACCTCATTCAGGTGGAAGCGAACGCGGCCATCCCGCCCGATCAGTTGCGGTGCCTTCTCGGAGTCGACGCCGACCCGCGGGCATGCGACCCGGCCGAGCCGGGCATCGGCGCGAACTGGGTCCTCTCCACACCTGGCCAGGAGGTCCGCCGGGGCTCTTGCGACGAGCCACACAGCGCTCCTGCGGGCGGCAAGAGCATTTCCCGCGAAATCGGGGAGTTTCACGGTGCGTCGGGCCACCATTACACGCTGATCGTCACGTTCACCCGTGACGCCTCGGCCCTCGCCGCGGCGCATCCTCGTCTCAAGGTCGCGATCTCCGGAATTGCCCGCAGCGACCTTGAGGCCGCTGCTGTCCTGGCCTTTTCTGCCTCCTTCATCTGCATCCTCTTCGGTCTGACGCTGCTCGGTGTTGCCATCCTAGCCTCGTCCCCCTCGCCAGGGGCGTCCGAACCTTCTAGTTATCGCGGGTGGTTCTTCAGGTAGTCCGGAAGTGGAGGATCGTTCTTGCGCAGCGCATCAGGTACCGGCGCCTTCGCCACCGTCGCGAGCGGCAAAACTCCTGCCCACACCTGCAAGGAATAATCCGCTTCATCGTCCAGCGGGCCGCCCGAGCGCA
>JBPYDQ010000307.1:0-3990 GCA_051986135.1 Terriglobales bacterium
GGCTGAAGACCTCGATTTCATAACCCGCCTCGGTGAGCACATAATAGGGGTGGGACAGCTCGCTCCACCAGAAGCCGACCGGCCACTGGGTAGTGGTCGAGATCGCAGGGTTCGCGATCACAATAGCGACGCGCTTGGGGTGGGAGTTGTTGACGGCATTCGGATCTTTGAGGCTCATCTTTTATCTCCTTTACGGTTCACGCATCTGTTTTCCAAGTCATAGCAATTATTTGCAATGTAACAGTACTATCTTCCTTTTCGCTACGTACCGTGGAGTACTGTACTAACCGTGAGGTAAGTATAGAGAGCCGTGATCCACACCTGTAGGACAGCGTGACGTTTCTGAAGTTCACCGCGCGTGCGGTGGCGATTGTTCAACGAAGGCAGTAGCTACCGTGAGGAAAGTATGGGCAGGATCATCAAAATTCGGGATCGCGCTCTCCAGTCAAAAGACGCCATCGATCTGCTTTCCAACAAATGGCGCATCGTCATTATTCACATCCTGCGGGACGGCGCTCTGCGCACCAATGAGATTCAAGGTGCAATTACGGAGATTTCGCCCAAGGTGTTGACCCAGACGCTGCGCGGCATGGAACGTGACGGACTTGTTCACCGCGAGATTTTTACCGCAGTGCCGCCGCGCGTTGAATATACACTCACTCCCATGGGAATGAGCCTGATCAAGCCCCTCGCGGATCTCTGTCATTGGGCCAAGACTCATCTTCGCGAGCGTGATGAGGCGCGTCGCAGGTTTGAGCAGAAACTCAAAGCACAGAAAGACTCACCATCAAGACGGGCGTAGGCACTGAAACGGCGTATTGTTCTGAGCGGGCCATCGTTCCAGAACTGTCGACGCCGGTGAAAAGTGGAGCCATTATCGCCGGTCTGGGGCGGAGCCACAGTACCAGTGCGGAAACATCCAGAGAGCCCCCGTTGTCGAGGACGCGGCAAGAACTCTACAGCAGTTTCTAAATTGCTGTCGCGCGGCACTTAAATCGGGACCATAAAAAAGCTTGGGGGGCGCGCGGCTGCTGCGACAAGCTCGGTGTGTCGCGGGCGCTCGCATCTGACCAGAGTATGACAGATACTCCCAAAATCATTGGGACAAATAATTACAAAACCTCCACCCATGAGGCTTGCAACTTTTCCTGGGACACGTTCAGATGCCCATTATTTGTAAACACCGTATGCTTAAACGCGCACGTGCGGGTCCATGTGTGTTCCGGTTTGCTCGTCATTCATACCTTAGCGCTGCCGTGGGATCGATTTTCGCGGCGCGCCGGGCGGGCAAAAATCCTGCGAGCACGGTGACCACGAGAATGACGAAGATGGAGCCCCCGATTGTGATTGGATCATGAGGTGACAATTCGTATAACTGGTGATTCAGCAACCTCGCTGTTGCCCATGAAACAGGGATACCGATGACGACCCCGATCATCACAACCATGGATACTTCGGAGAGGACCATGCGCAGGATGCGTCCGCGCTCCGCACCAAGCGCCATCCGCACCCCGATCTCTGCGGTTCTTCGTGTAACTGCATAACCGATGGTACCGTAGAGTCCAACGCAAGCGAGAACCAGCGCCAAGGTTCCGAACATGCTGCTCAACAAAGCGAAAGCGCGCTCCAGGAATAGCGAACCGTCGATGACCTGCTCCTCAGTCTGCATTCGCGATACCGGGACATCCTTGTCCAGGCTTAGGCACACTTGCCTCACCGAATTAGCCAATGCCCACGGATCGCCGTTGGTCCGTATCAGGTAGGTCATCTCTCTTGAGATAAGCCTGGACTGTTGATACGGCCAATATGCCGTCGGTGGCACTTCATTACGGATTCTTCCGTACTTCACGTCTCTCGCGACGCCAACGATTTCAAACGTTCCCACACTTCCGACGTGGTTCGGCCCGTATACGAGTTGCTTGCCTAAAGGGTTGTTCCCATGAAGATATCGGCGCACTAGTGTCTCGTTTACCACGACAGCCTTTGGAGAAGTCTGTGTATCCTGCTCCGTGATGGGCCGGCCAAGCACGATGGGAACGTTCAGAGTCTCGAAATATCCCGGACTCACCATGTGGCGATACACGTCCACCTGTTCGCCTGGCGTCGTGTAGCCGGGAATTGCCCCGGCATTAGAACTCCACCCGCCGTCGATTGGACCATGTTGGGTGAAGGCAACAGAGCGAACGCCAGGAAGAGATGCCAACCGGCTTTGAAGTTCCTGGTAATAGCGGATGAGGCGCTCATCGTTATATCCATTCAATCCGGGGCGCACTTCAAATGTGAGCATCGCACGCTGATCAAAGCCAAGGCTAACCATTTGCAGCCGGTTCAGCGTGCGCAGCAACAGGCCGGAGGCGATCAGCAGCAGAAGCGAAAGGGCCACCTGGCCGCACACCAGGGCCTTGCCGATGCGAAAACGCTCTCCGCGGGCAGAGAACTGCGAGGCACTGTCCTTCAAGCTTGGAGCGATATTCACTCGTGTGGCCATGATTGCCGGCACAAGCCCCGAGAATATCCCGCTAAGGATCGAGACGACCGCTGTGAAGGCCAGCACCCGGAAGTCGAGCCCCGTCTGCAAGTAGATCGGACTGCGACCAGAACCGAGGAGGCGCACTAAAGCCGAACTGGCCCATGACGCAACCACCAAACCGGCCAAGCCTCCAATCACGCCCAGCATTGCACTCTCAACCAGAAGTTGGCGGATGACCCCGCCCGGGGAAGCCCCGAGGCCTAGGCGCACCGCGATTTCCTTTTGCCGCGCGGTGGCGCGAGCCATGAGCAACCCGGCGACGTTCGCGCAGGCAATTAGCAACACCAGACCGACCATGCCCATCAACAAAAGCAGCGAAGCTGAGAACTTATCGCGAAGGTCGTTCAGGCCTCGGCCGGCGGGCACCATGCCGACGTTCGGTATAACCGCGTTCTTGGATGTGGTCAGCCGGGCTCTCAAAGTGCGATCTACAATGACTTGCACCTGAGATCTTGCGTTTGCCTGGCTGGCGCCCGGCTTCAACCGCGCCATGATTTCCAGCCACCACGTCTTGGGAGTGTTGAGAGGATCCCCCGGATAGAGCCGCGTCCATTGCTCGTTATAGAGACTCAATGGGATGTAAATATCAATCGGGTCCCCAGGGGCGACGCCAAAGAACTCCGGCGGAGCCACACCGACAATTGTCGCGGGATTGCCATTAATCGTGATTGTCTTCCCAGAGACTCCAGGCTCATGGCCCAGGTACTTGCGCCAGAATTCGTAGGAAACCATTGCCACCGGGGCGCTGGAGGGAGAATCGTCGCCGGGCAGGATTTCTCGCCCGAGACTCGAAGTCACGCCCAATCCGGCGAAAAAGTCACCGGAGACGGCCTGCAGGTGCGCCAACTCTGCATTGCCGTTGAGCTCAACATTTACTTTTGCATCATTGGCCGCAAAAGCAAAGGTCTGATCGAAGACAGTGTTCTGTTTCTTAACCTCGGTATAAGCATCGGAAGGAAAGGAGTTGCTGGACATCGCGCCGCTGGCGTCCCTGCTGCCGTTGCCCTCCACATTGTTGACAAAAGATTCAGGCCAAGCCCTTGAAGACCAGTTCAGCAAGACAAGCCGTTCGGAATCATGAACCGGCAGCATTTTGAGGCTCACCGCATTGATCACGCTGAAAATGGCAGTGTTCGCGCCAATGCCCAGAGCCAACGAGATGACGATAACCCAAGCCGGCGATGGGTTCTTTCTCAATGAGCGCAGAGCGCTGCGCGAGTCGCCGATCAGATCTTCAATCAGGCCTACGCCACGTGCCTCTCGACACCTTTCTTTTTGCTGTTCGATGCCGTTCATGCTATGCAGCGCCGCGGCGCGAGCCTCTTCAGGTGACCTGCCTTGCTCAATCAGGAATTGGATTTGAGGGTCGAGGTGATACTCGAACTCCTCAGTGAGTTCGTTGTCGACCTGCGAGAATCGAAAGAGAGACCGCAATCGCAGGGTAGTTTATAGATCCAGCG
>JBPYDQ010000308.1:0-23921 GCA_051986135.1 Terriglobales bacterium
GGTCAGGTAAACGGGCTTCGCAGGTCCTTTTTGCCGCTGAAGGGAATTCCTACACAGCCGTGCTGTGCTCTACAGAATTATTGCGGTGTGTGCTCCACAAGCAGTGCAATTTGGCTACAATAGGGCCACTTGTAATTTGGGTTGCCGCTGACGCCAGATGGACTTCCAGGATCATACAACTCCCGGCCCGAATCTCGATTCCTATGCGGATATGGGCAGGATACTGTCAGCCCGGCGGCGATCGCCGCGCGTTTTAGTGGTGGACGATAATCCTGACATCGTCTTGCTCATGCAGGAGTTGTTGGCCAGCCGCGGCTACGATGCCGTAGCGGTCTCGAAGGCAACCGAGGCGGAAGAAGAAATACGGCATCATCCTCCTGACCTGGTCTTACTCGACGTAGTCATGCCGGGGAAGTCTGGTTACGAACTTTGCCGGGAGATTAAGGATAATCCGGCGACGCGGCTTATCCCAGTGGTATTGATCACCGGTCTTAGCGATCGGGAAGACAAGTTGCGCGGGATTGAGGCGGGGGCGGACGACTTCCTGAATAAGCCCATTTTTGCCGAAGAACTGTTCGCGCGGGTCAAATCTCTCCTCAAGCTGAAGGAATTTACCGACGAGCTGGAGTCGGCGGAGGATGTGCTTTGTACCCTGGGACTCAGCGTGGAAGCCCGCGACCCCTACACCGAGGGTCATTGTGAGCGGCTGGCAACCTATGCCACCGATCTGGGGCGGCACCTAGGGCTGGATGAGGAGTCGCTGGTCGCGCTTCGCCGCGGCGGATATCTCCACGATTTGGGCAAGATTGCCGTGCCGGATGAAATTCTCAAGAAGGGCAGCAATCTCACCCCGGAGGAATGGGAGATCATGAAGAAGCACCCGGTAACGGGAGAGGTCATCTGCAAGCCGCTTCGTTCCTTGCGCCTGGTGTTGCCTATTATTCGGTCGCATCATGAACACCCCAATGGAAGCGGTTACCCCGACGGCTTGCGCGAGGGAGAGATCCCGTTGCTGCCGCGAATCCTCCAGGTTGTGGATGTCTACGATGCGTTGCGCACTGCCAGGCCATATAAGCCGGCGCTCAGCCATGAGCTCTCAGCTGTAACCATGCGCGACGAAGCTCATGCCGGGCTTTGGGATCGGGAATTGGTAGGGGAATTCTTCGATATGCTCGACAAGCAGCGTCGGGTGGCGTAAGAGACGGCTCTCCCCTTCTCCATTGTTTCGCTCCCGCTGTGTTCAGCTACATTGATAAGCTGATAGTGTCCTCCGTGATTTTTTTCCTCTGGACGATGGTGGGCCTGGCCTTGAGTGACATCTGAGAACCGCCTTTGCGTTACAGCATCGTTATTCCCGCGTACAACGAGAGCAGACGCATCACACCGACCTTGAGGAAGGTGTTGGCTTATGCTGCGAATCAGGGCTGGGATGCGGAGGTCATTGTCGTCAATGATGGTTCGCTCGACAATACGGCGGAGATCGTTCGCGGCTATGCTGAACAGAATTCCGCGCTGCGTCTAATCGAGAATCCGGGCAATCGAGGCAAGGGTTTCAGTGTGCGAAACGGGATGCTGCATGCCCGCGGGGAAGTCATGTTGTTCACTGATGCGGATCTGTCGGCCCCTATCGAGGAATCCGCCAGCCTCTTCCAGGCAATCAGCGCGGGGGCAGACGTGACGATCGGTTCGCGATGGCTGCAGCCGGAGCTGCAGATTCAGCCTCAGTCCCTGCATCGGCAGCTGGTTGGGCGCATCTTCAATCTCACGCTTCGGTTGGCGCTCGGCCTTCGTTTCAAAGATACGCAGTGCGGGTTCAAAGCATTCAGTCGGCGAGCGGTGGACAGCATCTTCCCTTTGCAGAGGATCGAGCGCTGGGGATTTGACCCCGAATTGCTTTTCCTGGCCGAAAAAAGAGGGTTGAAGGTAGTGGAAGTTCCCGTGCGCTGGGCGCATGAGGAAGGGGGCAGCATTCATCCGGTGCGGGATGGTCTACGCATGCTGTTCGAAGTGTTGAAGATTCGCTGGTATTGGACGATGGGGAAATATTCCAACCGCACGCCGTCGCCGTTTGAAGCAACGCCCTGAAACCGCCCGCCCCTCGAGCTGGCCGGCAGCACCGGACCGCGGCATCTTGCTGACCCGCAAGCGTTCACTGCGGCCAGCCAGCACTATCCGCTGATGTGGCTTCCGGCCTTTCTCAGCCGGTGCATTCCCATTCCCGAATACCGGCATTAACTTGCGATTTTTTGCCCTGTCTTGGTGGCGAGCTCGGGAATCAGTTCCGAGACTTTGGAGCCCATTTCCGAGGTGCTGAGAGTGGCTTGCCCGGCGCGGACCAAGTCGCGCGTGCGATGTCCGGATTCAAGTACTGCCGCGACCGCATCTTCGATGCATCGCGATTCGCGTTCCAGGCGGAAGGAGTGGCGCAGCAGCATGGCGGCAGAAAGGATTGCGCCCAGAGGATTGGCGATTCCCTTACCGGCAATATCCGGAGCCGAACCATGGACCGGTTCATATAGACCGACTCTTCCACCAATGCTGGCCGAGGCTAACATTCCCAGCGAGCCGACAACCCCGCCTGCTTGGTCGGAGAGAATGTCGCCGAACATGTTTTCGGTAACGACAACGTCGAACTGCGTTGGGTCGATGACCAAGGCCATAGCTGCGGAGTCAATGTACATGTGGGAGAGTTGAACGTCGCCATACTCGTGCCCCACCCGGCTGACGACTTCGCGCCACAGGCGTGAACATTCCAGAACGTTCGATTTGTCGACCGATAACACCTTAGATCGACGACGCCGGGAGAGATCGAAGGCCATGCGAGCGATACGCTCGATCTCGGCTTCTCCGTAACGCATGGTATTCACGGCGCTGCGGGTTCCGTCCGCGCCGTCGATTGAGCGCGGTTCTCCAAAATAGAGCCCGCCCAGCAATTCGCGAACGATCAGGATGTCGGTTCCTTGTACGATCTCGCGCCGTAGGGGAGAGCAATCGATCAGAGCTGGGAAGCAGGTGGCAGGGCGAAGGTTGGCGAAAGCGCCTAGTTCTTTCCGAATCCGCAGCAGACCGGCCTCGGGACGCAAATGCCGCGGATAATGGTCGAAGGTCGGTCCACCGACGGCGCCAAGAAGAACCGCTGCACCGGAGAGGCAGGCGTTGATCGTATCGGGGGGAAGGGGATCGTTGCTGGCCACCAGGGCTGCGCCGCCGATGTTCTTTCTGGATAAGCGTAACTCGTGATCGAATGCTTGGCTGACAGCGCCGAGCGTGCGAGCCGCCTCGTCGGTGACTTCTGGGCCGATGCCGTCCCCGGGTAAAACCGTGATGTTCAGGAGCATGCGTTAGTCACTCTAAAGCAAGATACCCGTGGGATGCGAGCCTCGAGCGCCGCCGGCTGCGCGAGGCCTCCGGAGACTGGGTTTCCATTTCTTATTTAGATCGCGGCTTAGGCCCTGGCCGGCATGCTTGCGCCGCTCTCGGGCTTCAGATCATGAGTCTTGCTCCCAAGTTCGCCATGCCAGTTCTCACCCGGACCGTTACGCGCTAAATTGTTCCGCCCGGCACACTGGTTGTTTTATGACTGAATCTCTTGGCAAGACGCTCAGACTCTAGACGCCCCAGAGATAGTCCTCTTCGTAATGATGTTCTGTCATCGGGTGAAGAGCCAGGTCTGAAGATTTCCTGTCCACATGCAAACCGGGGAAGGGCTTTTGAGGCGCCGTCCGTTGTCCCGGTCCCGCGACAGCTGCGGCAGCTGCGGCAAGACCGATGGGCGCCTGGACGGGATCTGGCGGGATGCGAACCTGGCTCTCCCCAATGAGCTGTCGGAGATGATGATCTTCGACTTGCTTGATTTTGTCGGCCAAAGCAAGGAAACGACGATAGACGTCGTCCAGCTGGCGACGATCCAGTTCGAATCCCAGCGCGGCGCATTTCAAGCCTAGGGCATGCCTTCCGGAATGCTTACCCAGCACAAGCCGGCTGTCGGGAACGCCGACAGATTGAGGGGTCATGATCTCATACGTGAGAGGATTCTTCAGGACACCGTCTTGATGGATGCCAGCCTCGTGGGCAAAGGCGTTGCGGCCGATGATGGCTTTATTGGGCTGCACGGCGACATTGGTAATCTCGGTTAGCAATTGGCTCACCGGGAAGAGCCGCCTGGTGTCGATGTCGGTAGTGTAGGGATACTGCTCGGGACGAACCCGAAGGGCCATTACGATCTCTTCCAGGGAAGCGTTCCCAGCGCGTTCACCAATTCCGTTGATGGTGCACTCGACCTGGCGCGCACCGGCGGCAACCGCCGCGAGGCTGTTGGCCACGGCCAAGCCGAGATCGTTGTGACAATGAGCCGAGATGACTACGTTATCGATACCCTGCACTTGCTGGCGAATATTGCGGATTAATTCGCCAAACTCGCTGGGAGTGGTGTACCCCACCGTGTCGGGGAGGTTGACGGTGGTAGCACCTGCATCGACCACAGTTTGCACGATCTCGAGGAGAAAATGAGGGTCGGTCCGAGTCGCATCCTCGGGAGAGAACTCAATGTCCTCACACAGCGATTTCGCGAAGACGACTGCGGCGCGGGCCTGTTCGACGCATTCGGCGCGCGTGATTTTGAGCTTGTACTCGAGGTGGATATCGGAGGTCGCAAGGAAAATATGTATGCGGGGCCGGGCGGCCTGCTTCAACGCCTCCCAGGCACGTTCTATGTCTTCACGTCGGGCGCGGGCCAGGCCCGCGATAATGGGGTGCCGCACCGACGCGGCGATCGCACGTACCGCCTCAAAGTCGCCATCGGAGGCGATAGGGAACCCAGCCTCGATCACGTCTACGCCCAGCCGATCCAACTGACGCGCCATGCGGAGTTTTTCTTCAACATTCATACTGCAGCCGGGAGACTGCTCACCATCGCGCAAGGTCGTGTCGAATATCGTGATACGCACGCGTTCCATTTATCCTTGCCTCCGAATCGTGGGGGCGCCGCCCGCTATGAGCTGTGCCGATAGGACTCCGCCACCCGGGCGCCGCGGGGCTGCTCGACGGCCGCCAGTCGCCAGTACCGTATGGTTGCGTGGAAATCGGGATTAAGCAAGCTTATAATCCTGCAGTTATCATTAGTATTTCTTAACCATATCAGCGCACCTTATGGTGCGAGAAGTTGCGCTTAAGGAGGCGCCGGGATGGATTTAGGCCAATTGGAAGTGTTTCTTGCGGCGGCGCGGGAAGGGCGGTTCTCGCGTGCGGCGAACAAGCTCTTCCGTACCCAGTCGGCCGTGAGCCAAAGCATTCGCAAGCTCGAAGAAGAGCTGGGCGAACCGCTATTTGACCGCACCTCGCGCGAAGGGGTGCTCACCGATGCCGGGCAGGTGCTGAGCGGATATGCGGAAAAGCTGTTGAATTTGCGCAGCGACGCCCAGGAGGCGCTGGTCGAGTTACGGGAACTGCACAAGGGCAAGCTGGTGATTGCGGCCAATGAATTGACGGTACTTTACCTGTTGCCGATTCTGGCCGAGTTCCGACGACTTCACCCCATGATCAAGATCACCGTGCAACGAGCGCTGGGGAGCCATATACCGGATGACATTCTGAGGCATAACGTCGAGCTGGGATTGCTGACCTACGATCCTCAAGAGGGCCTCTTGCATTCGGTGGTGGTCTACCTGGACGAATTAGCTTTCGTCGTCCCCCCCAATCATCCACTGGCTTCGGCCAAACAGGTGAGCATTCGCCAGCTTGGGGCCGAGTCTTTTGTGGCGCATATCGTGTCCTCCCCCTACCGCGAAAAGGTGATTCAGACTTTCAGGCGGCACAAAACGCCTTTACACATGGATGTGGAATTGCCTACGCTGCAAGCCATCAAGCGTTTTCTGGTCATGGGAAATGGAGTAGCCCTGGTTCCCGAGATCAGTGTTCAGGGAGAACTGGCGCGCGGTGAACTGGTACGAGTGCTGGTAAAGGAATTGCAGCTGCACCGCCGGCTTCGTCTCGTGTATCGCAAAGAAGCGAGTCTATCGCATGCGGCGCGTGCTTTTTTGAAAGTTGCCGAGGCGGCCGCGGTGGAACGACAAGGACGATATCGCTTCCAGCGGGAAAGCTAACTCAGGCGGCGGAGCACGCGTGCAGCGCCGCTTCCTGAGTGGGAAAGATCTCGAACACCGTAGTCAGATTGGTCAATTCCAAAAGATAGAGAAGACGGCTGCTCAGGCCAGATAACTTCAGAGTGCCGCCGCAACCTTGTGCCCACATGTGCAGGGCTACCAGTTCGCCCAGCCCGCCGCTGTCGATTGCGGTGACCCCCTGTAATTCCAAAATCACATGTTTGCTCTCCTCGAGAACGGCGGCAACGGCACGCGATAGCGCAGCCGCCTCCTCGCGAACAACAATACGTCCCCGGCAGTGAATGACCTCAATCTCTCCCAACTTGCTTTTCTGCAAACTCAAAGACAACTCTGTCTCCCGGGTTACACACGCTGGCGGCTGGGCCCGTTTTCCCTCTACGGTTTTCGATTTCATAATTGCAGGCTACCAGGAGCAGATTTCACACCGATTTCGGAACCATGAAAATCTGATGAATTTTGCACCCAACCGCCTGACCGGGAAGAGGCGGCGGAGTTCCCGTGATAGCGGCTGCCAACAGGTCGATCTGGAGGTGAGGCGATGAAAACGGGTTTAGCGGAGGGATACCTGCAGCCATTGGACGGTGGCAAGAATTCGTTGCGAGCCGCTGCTCAAGCGGTCTTCGTTCGCACAGGAGGATAAGCGGAATCGGCAATTTGGGACAGATCGTGCTTAGCTTCGAGAAGGGGGAACGTATTCCTCGGGTAAGGCGGATCCCTCGCCGAAGAAATACTGTTCTAAGTGCTGGACAATGACTTGTTGATCCTCTTTTCGCGCCGGGTTCAGGCGGTACTCATTAAGCAGCATTTTGCAGTGTTCCATCCACATGTTCCAGGCATCCCTGGAAACATTGTCATAAATCTTCTTACCCAGCTCGGTATCGAACGGAGGCTCGTTGAGCCCCGGTAATTCTTTCTGCAGCTTGACGCAGAAGACCTGATGACCATCACTCATGCTATTTCCCTCAAAAAGCACTATTATTGCATAGTCGGGTAGGTGTGATTTCCATTCTACTCTGGTGTAAATTGCCTTAGCTAACGCCGTGGCTTCATATCTCTCCGAAACGGCCATTGTGCTGATCGGTATCTGCGCCTCTAAACCATAAGCTGGATGGTAAATCCGTACATGCATCCAAGGGACGAGAATGAAGAACCAATCCGGGGAGCAAATCCAGCAGCGCGGTCCAGCGCGCGGCGCCGAGCTTTGCAGGGGAATGTGGAGTCTCTGGAATTGCTGCTGGGCCAGGCAGTCAAGCTGCGCGAACAGGCGGAACTGCTGGATCTTGCCAATGATGCCATCTTCATACGCAAACTCGATGGCACAGTGTGCTACTGGAATGAGGGCGCAGAACGGCTGTATGGCTGGACCCGCAAAGAGGTTCTGAATCAACCTCTCTCGCAGTTCTTAAAGACGGAATACCCGCTTCCGTTAATGGAAATCAAAGAGACATTGCTGCGAGAGCAGAAGTGGGAAGGAGAGCTGGTACATACTCGCCGTGATGGTAGCAAAGTGACCGTGGCCAGCCGGTGGACGCTTTGGCAGGACGAGCACGGCAAAGCCCAAGGCTGGTTACAGATCAATAGCGACGTTACCGAGCGCAAGCGCGCCGAAGAGCTTCTGCGCATGCTCTCGGCGCGGCTCCTGCAAACCCAGGACGAGGAGCGCCGCCGGATTGCCCGCGAGTTGCACGATAGCGCCGGGCAGTTGCTGGTCGGCCTCGATATCAACCTGGTCAACGTTCAGCGGGAAGCGGGCAAACTAAGCCCGAATGCCGCTCGCGCTATTGCCGAAAGCCTTGGGCTGGTAAAGGAGTTGTCGACGGAGTTACGAAATATTTCGCATCTGCTACATCCGCCGCTGCTCGACGAAGCGGGTCTCCCGGCGGCGATTCGCTGGTACGTGGAGCGGTTTTCGCAGCGCAGCAAGATTTCTGTGCAGCTCGAGTTGCCAACGAAGTTGGGACGCCTGCCGCGTGAGATCGAAACCACCGTTTTTCGCATTGTCCAGGAATCGTTGACCAACGTGCATCGTCATTCCGGGAGCAGCACCGCGGAAGTGCATTTGATGAGGGAGTCCGAGGGGGTGACGGTGGAAATTTGCGATGCCGGCAAAGGACTCGAGGCGAGGAATTATCGGACTTACTCGGGCGTGGTCACTCCCGGCGTGGGTATCCAGGGCATGCGTGAACGGGTGCGGCAACTCGGCGGACATTTTGATATCCGGTCGGGAGCGGCGGGTACGACCGTGGTCGCCAGGCTGCCGCTGAACGAGGTGACGGCGAAGAGTGCGAATTGAAACAGTCGTTGGGTGTTCGTCTTTGGTCGTTGCCTTAACACCGGCATGGAAACGGAACCACGTGGCGAAGGAACAAGGTCTTGCCACTCCGCTTCCCTTTCGATCAGGAGGACAACTGGTGTGCTTGTCATCAGTGTTGCCAACCGTTAACAACCAACAACCCGAGACTTCTAAGGAAGTGCTGTTTTCTCATGAATGCCTTCTCCCTCGACAATCGTGTAAATAAAGTCCGCAGGAACCTTCCTCAGGACCTGCGTCGCCCCGCTGGGCCATTGGATGGTTACTTCGTCCATGGTCTCTGAGGCGCCCAGGCCGAAGTGCAGCCGCAGGTCGTTCTGGGAGAGATAGCTGGAACCGGCGCGTACCTCGTCGAACTGGACCAGGTTTCCAGACCTCACAGTAATCCGCGCTGCGATTGCCAGGCGATTGCTTCTGGTTCCTTGCAGCCGGAACAGGACCCGGTGATTTTCCCTGTTGCAGTGGTTGACGAGTAGCGATGGGGGAGCATCGGCGTTGAGAACGACGATGTCCACACAGCCGTCATTGTTGACGTCTCCGAACGCCGCGCCGCGCCGCGAGGCTAGAGGCATGGCGGCAATACCGGCGGCGAGCGAGACATCTTCAAACCTGCCGTCGTGGCGGTTGCGAAACAGCAGCATCGGTTGCGCGTAGTGCGCTTCGCCCGGGACACGGTCGGATTGCGGATATACGTGGCCGCTGGCCACAAAAAGATCGAGCCAGCCGCTGTTGGCCATGTCGAAAAATGATGTGCCCCACGCCACCAGAGAATAGGTGGGCTTGGCCAATCCAGCCTGCAAGGTCACATCTTCAAATCCTTTTGCGCCGAGATTGTGATACAGGGTCGCGGATTGATCGACGAAGTTGGTGACGAACATATCGAGGCGGCCGTCATGGTCGTAATCCCCCCAGGTGACCCCCATCGAGCCTTGCTCAGACCCATCTGCGCCGACAGCAATCCCATCCATCAGACCCTCTTCTTCGAAGGTGCCGTCGTGGCGGTTGCGATAAAGGAAGTTGGGGCCGGTGTCGTTGGCGACGTAGAGGTCCGGCCAGCCATCATTGTTGTAGTCTCCCCAGGTAGCACCGAGGCCGTAATAGTGATGGGGATCGTCTACCCCGGCTTTTTTGGAGACTTCTTCAAAGGTGCCGTCGCCGCGATTGTGAAAGAGCAGATCGGACTCGCCCTGCATGCCCCAGGGACCGCACTGCACGAGAATGCCGTGATAGCGGCAAAATTTCTCGTCACTACCAAGTTCAGGCAGTTTGTTCATGTCAACATGAACGTAGCGCGAAACGAACAGGTCGACTTTGCCATCGCGATCATAGTCGGCCCAGGCTGCGCCGGTGCTGAAACCTCCGGCCGCCACTCCGGCCTTGTCGGTCACGTCTTCAAATTTGCAATTTCCGCGATTGCGGTAAAGAGCATTACCGCCGTAACCGGTGACATAGATGTCGGGCAGTCCGTCATTGTCGTAGTCGGCGACGGCTACGCCCATCCCCCAACCTTTGCGGGTGAGACCAGCCTTGGTGGTGATGTCGGAGAACTTCAGATCGCCATCCTGATGATAGAGGGTGATCATGAGATCGCCGCTGTTTTGGCGGTATCGGTCCACGGTGGAACCGTTGGCTGCGATGATGTCGAGCTTGCCGTCGTTGTCGCAGTCGATAAAACCTACGCCACCGCTCATTGATTCGACGATGTAGCGCTTCTCAGGGGAAGAGATATGAGCAACGGTTAAGCCGGCTTTGGGGCCGATGTCTTCAAAGCGGGGAACCAGAGGAGTGTCGGTCTGCGCCGCGGCGAGCAGTGCGAAAAAACTAAAACCCAGTCCAAAACGGTTGTTCATGGAACTCGCGTTGGCACGATTTGAGCAGGTAGTAGCAGGTAACAAGCATAGCATGGCTGACGGCTATGATTGCCCGCTTGCGCCCCGAGCAGGCAGGGCTGCAAGAAGGCTGCACCCGGTGGCACAGCAAGCGCTCCGGCAAAGCTTCTGCCGCTGCCATCGGCTTCCTTTTCGCGTCTTGTCGCCGCGCCTGCCTCTGCTCTCCTTATTTCCGGAACAAACTCCCGCCCAGGAAGCCGGGTGGTCAGCCGAAGGAAACGGCTTCATATTCATACCGGTTTCGGCCATTGCTGCCCAAGCCGTGGTCCGGTCACAAGCGGGAATCTGGGACCAACAACCAGACAGCTTCTCCAGATAACAGGTCCATTGTGCCTCCTCCGCAATCGGAGGGGACACCCGCATCAGAGTAGTCCCCGCTATGGGCTCGCCAGCGAAAATGAGAGTTACGGTTCGTCTTTCATTACCTTGATCCGCGCTGACCCGTACCTGCCTTAGCATACTTGTCGTACCAGTCTACGTAGCGTTGCAGGCGATCCCGCAAATAGCTGGGTGTGAGGATCTCGTGGTATTGGCCGGGGTAAACAATGAGCTCTGTGGGTATACGAAGCGATTGCAGCGATTCGTACATTTGCTCGGAATTCAGCAAGGGGACGTTGGCGTCCTTTTCTCCGCAGAGGAACAGCGTCGGTGTGACAATCTGATTGGCGTGAAAGAAGGGATAGGAGACGTGCGTCCACACGTCGGGATGTTCCCAGGGGCGGCCGAGTTCGTTTTCGTAATCGCGCACGTACTGATCAGTTCCGTATCCGGCAAAAATGTTGGCGATGCTTGCCCCGCTGGTTGCAGCTTTGAAGCGCTGGTCACGGGCGATCACCTCGTCGGTAAGCATGCCGCCGTAGCTCCAGCCACCGACGGCAAGGTGGGCTGGATCGGCGATGCCCTGCTCGACGGCGTAATCAACGGCGGCTAGGACGTCCTCGGAGTCTTTGGTTCCCCAATCGGCGTAGATGGCCTTGGCATATTCCTGGCCGCGACCTGAGCTGCCGCGCGGATTGGCAGCGACCACGGCATACCCGTGCGCGACGAAAAACTGCCAGTCGGGCATAAACTCATCGCTGAATTGGTAAACCGGACCACCGTGAATGCGCAGAATGGTCGGGTATTTCGCGCCCGGGCGAAAATCGAGTGGCTTGACCATCAAGCCGTTGACCGTGGTGCCGTCCTTGCTGGTGAAGCTGATTTCTTCGGTGGTGGCTAACTTCAATTTAGCGAGCAAAGCGTCGTTCTGGTGAGTTAACTGCCGGACATTGCCGTTTTCCACGGCAAAAACTTCGGCGGGCAACTGGGGAGTGCTGATCAGCGCGATGATGCGCTCCTTGCCGCCGAAATTGTAGGCGTAGAGCTCACGCCGGCCGCTGGACACATCTTCCACTGGTCCGCCCTTCGCTTTAATTCGGGCGAGATGATCGGCGCGGTCATCCTCTATGGTGAAATATAAGTACTTGTCATCCGTGGACCAGCGTGGCTCGCTGATGTTGCGATCCAGCGTCGATGTCACTGTCGTAGGGGTTCCGCCGGCAGCAGGTATGACGGTGAGATGCCGGACGGCGTACTCGATGAGCTTTTCATCGCCGCCTTGGGCGTAGGCGATAAACTTGCCGTCGTGGCTCCAGGCAGGAGCTGCATCCCAATCTGGAAGCGAGGCTTTTCCCTTGAAGGTGGTGAGCTGGCGCACGCGCGAACCCGGCTTTGCATCCACAAGGTACAGATTCCAGTTCTCGGTACGGTCGAAGTCGATGTCACGCTTGCTGACAAACACGATGGAATTACTGTCAGGCGACCATGCCGGTTGACTTTCATAGAAATTGCCGGGAGTGAGCAGGTCAGTTTTGTGGGAGCCGAGGTCGAACACGTACAGGTGATCGCGCAGAGTGCGAAGATAGCCGATCTTGTCCTCCTTGAAATAGTAGCGATCTATCACAATCGGCTTCTGCGTTTTTGATTTCTCACCTTCCGCAGGTTTATCCGGATCTTGATCACTCACGATGAGGGCCAGGCGCGAGCTGTTGGGAGACCAGGAAAAGTCCGAGACGTCTGCCTTGAGAGACGTCACCCGCTCCGCTTCGCCGCCATTCCGTGGCATCAACCAGACCTGATCGGTTTCGCCCTCAACGCCGCGGCTGGAAAGGAAACTCAGGTATTTTCCATCTGGGCTCCAACGCGGGTGGCTCTCGCCTTCCTTGCTGAAGGTCAGCTGGCGATGTTCCGTGCCTTCCCAATTGGTGATCCAGATGTGACTGATGAGCTTATCCTGCACGGAATCCGACGTGCGCACGGTGTAAGCTATCCATTCACCGTCTGGAGACAATTGCGGATCGGCAACTTCCCGCAAGGCCGCGAAATCAGCAAGCGAAAACAGATGTTTTTCGGTCTTCTGGGCAAAACTGGCCCAACCAATAAAAAAGAACATGAAGAGACAAGTGATCAGACGTGATATTCGACGCATGGGCCGTCGTTCCTCCGAAGTCGGGGAGTAGGAAACGGAATACTAGACGAAAAAGGATATTCTGTCAGTTCCTACCTATTTTGGAATTCTCTCGAAAGGGATTGCACATGTATGCGAGGGTGCTGCGGGCGCCTGATGAGCGGTAAAGGGCCAAGTGTTTGTGCACCTCAAACTCGCCATTCACCGCGATTAGGATGACCACTGGCGCAGGATGGACTGGACCTCGCCCATACCACACCATACTTGCCAAAACTCTAGTGACTTCGAGGCCATCGAGGAGTAATCTAGGAAGCCGCAACGCGGATGGTCCTGATCCATGCCAGCGCGGCAGGAATCATGACAAGGAAACTCTCCTCCATTTGTGCGGGAAAGACCCTTGAAGTACCATTGCCGCCAATATTCCACATTTCCAATCACCACATGAGAGGAAACATGCGACGCGTGTGTCTTCATCTAGGCCTTTTCTGTTTGCTGAGTTCACTTGCGATCGCCCAGTCGAGTGACTGGCTACAACTTTTCAACGGCAAAGATTTGACGGGCTGGAAACACGTCGGGCCCGGAGGCGACACGGTGGAGGATGGGCTGATTCGGACGCACGGGGGCATGGGCCTGCTTTACTGGACCGGTGGCAGGTTCGGCAACTGCATGATCCGGGTCGTTTATAAAATGCGGGATACCAACGACAATTCCGGCGTCTTTATTCGCATTCCGGTCGAACCACGTGAAGAGTGGATGCCGGTGCACTACGGATATGAAGTGCAAATCGACAATCATCCTGAGACTTCCGGCGAAGATGAATATCACATTACCGGAACGCTCTACTCGTTAACCAAACCATTGGCCAAGCCGGGCAAGCCGGGACCGGAGTGGAACACGATGGAGATCACGCTGGAGGGGCCGCACACCGTCGTGGTTTTGAATGACATAAAAGTGACCGACTACACCGAAGGTGATCCGGTGCCGGCACGTAAGTTCGACTTCGAGCCACAGCGCGGGCTGCGGCCGCTGGAGGGTTACCTGGGCCTGCAGAACCATAGCGACAACGACATTGTTTTCTTCAAAGAAGTAGCCGTTAAGAAACTGAAAAAATAATTGTGGGGATCACAATCGAGGAGAGAGCCATGCAAAAGTCTACTTTTTCGCGTCGGCAATTCTTGGGAATGACCACAGCGGTAGCGGGCGCAACCCTTGCGGCAAAGACGATTCTGCTCGATCCGGAGCCGCTGTTTGGGCAGCAGGGAACGCCAAGCGATCGCGTGCGATTTGGCATCATCGGCATCGGCATGCAGGGCTCGGCGCTGTTGGCGAATGCAATTCACTTACCCGGGGTTGAATGTGTCGCGGCCTGCGATCTTTATGACGGGCGGCACACTCTGGCTCGCGAGATCACCAATAGCCCGGGTCTGCCGGCGACCCGCCGTTATCAGGAACTGCTGGCTAATAAGGATATCGACTGCGTTATCGCCGCGGTCCCCGATCATTGGCACAAACAGGTGGTGGTGGATGCCGTGAGCGCAGGTAAGGATATTTACTGTGAGAAACCCATGTCGCATAGCGCGATGGATGGCGTTCAAATGGTCGAGGCCGGCAAGAGAACAGGCCGGATTATTCAGATCGGATCTCAGCGGGTTAGTTCCTTGATCTGCAAGAGAGCGAAAGAGATGGTGGCGAATGGCGATCTCGGCGACTTGATGCTGGTCGAGGGCTGGCTGGGGCGCAACGATCCCACCGGCTGCTGGGAATATCCACCGCCCACCGATCTATCGCCGCAGACGCTTGATTGGGATACGTGGCAGGGCACGGTTCCCAGACGCGCATTCGATCCCTTGATCTTCGCACGGTGGCGCTGCTGGAGGGAGTACGGCACCGGTGTCGCAGGCGACCTCCTGGTCCATTTGGTCAGCGGCATGATGTTTATTCTCGGAATCAATGAACCACCCCAGCGCGCCATGGCGCTCGGGGGGATCTTGCATTGGAAAGATGGGCGCAATATGCCAGACGTGCATGCGACCTTGTTCCAATACGGCCAGATCCCCGTTTACATGCGCCTGAATCTTGGCAGCGAGATGCCCGAGACCTACCGCTTCCAAGGAACCAGGGGAATCCTTGAGGTGACTGAGTTTGGGCTGAGCTTCATGCCGCAAAGCGGCAAGGATACGGCTCCCAGTTACTATGACAACGGCTTTCCGCGCACTATGCGCGAGGCCTATGAAAAGAAGTGGCATGAAGAAAATGATCCGAAGTTGGGACAGGAGTCGATGCCTGAGACGGTGGTGATTAAGGGACCTGATTTCGACGACGTGAAGCCACATCTGTGGGCATTTTTCCAAGGCGTGCGTTCGCGCAAGCCGGTTGTGGAGGACGTCGTGTTTGGGCACAATGCTGCGCTGGCTTGCCACATGGCTAATGAATCGTACTTCCGGGGAAAGGCGGTTAGCTGGGACGAAGCTTCGCACGCGATAAAGAATGTGTGATCCGCAATAACTGGCCGAACATTTTGAACCGGGTGATGCGGATTTTGTCCTCTGCTCTACCTATACCGGGCCCGGCAGCCGATGGCGTCTCGGCAAATGCGGTCGCCGCTCAAGACGGCGGCAGAACCGTTATTGGCAAGCATCGACTTATCAGCAGAGAATTCACAGACTCAGAAGTGGGCTTTGGCGCTCAGCGGCAAAGCCCACTAGAGACAGAAGATAGACTATTCCAATCCGGGCGGAAGTTAGCTTTCCAGTTCCCCCCATCGGATTACTGGAGCCTCGGGTCGGCAACAGACGCCAAAATGCTGCCAGAGCCGGAACCAAGGGTTGTGGGCTAACGCCTCATCGTGCCTTCGATTCGCAGCCGACAGGTCGCTAGGGCTCATCGGTCTGGTGTCCGGCACCGCGAATATGCGCTCTAGCAACTCGATTTCAGCGATGGCCCGGTCAACGTTCATACCCTTATTATCCTGATTATCCTAAAAGAAAACTATCTCGGGAGAAAGCTACAATCTCACCTGATCTGGTCCGGTACTTCCGGTTTCCCTGCGCAGACAAATTGGAGGAAATTTTCACCATTTTCTAGCTTAGTACTCAAATTCGTAAATACGATGACTTATAATTATAGGGGTCAAGCGATATAAGCCAGCTAGGCTTGTGCTTGGAGGATCCGTCTCTTGCCAAGACCAAGCCCATTTCACATCGTTCTTACCAGAAACGAGCAAAACGAACTGGAAGCCAGGACTCGCAAATATACGTCACCGTATCGCAATGTCATCAGAGCTAAGATCGTGCTCCTGGCAGCCCAGGGTCTGGCCAACGACGTCATCGCCGCACGCTTGGACACTCCGCGCCAGATCGTGAGCAAGTGGCGCAAGCGATTTGCTCTGGCTCGTCTATCGGGCCTCGAGGAACAACCTCGGGGCGGGCGTCCCGCCCTCTTTTCCCCCCAGCGTCGTCGTACTAGTAAAAGCCCTCGCCCGTGAGCTGACCCATCGCCTCGGGCTGGCGCTTTCTCGCTTGTCCCTGGCCGATATCCGCCAGCAGGCGATGGCGCAAGGTCATTGTCGCCCAAGTCAGCGGCACGACACTCTGGCGCTGGTTGAGTGCCGATGCCCTTCGTCCTTGGCAGCATCGCAGTTGGATCTTTCCACGCGATCCCGATTTCGCTGGCAAAGCCGGGCGCATCCTCGATCTCTACGCCCGAATCTGGCCCTGCACAGTTCTGAGTTCGTCATCTCTGCGGATGAAAAAACTAGTATTCGAGCTCGGCGCCGTAGGCAACCCGCTTGGCCAGCTGCCAGCTGCCGACCCATGCGCGTCGAGCGCGAGTATTTCCGGGAAGGGGCTTGGACCTATTTGGCGGCTTGGGATGTCCATCAGGGCAAGCTCTTCGGACACTCGGAAAAGAAAAGTGGCATTGCTCCCGCCGATCGCCTCATCGCCGAGGTCATGGGCCGCGAACCTTACAAATCCGCCCAGCCGCAATGACCTTTGTGCTTTGATGGCAAAGCTACAACCCCGAGCGGCCGCTGCCGCGGCGTAAAAATACGTCACCGTAATTCCCGTTTACCGCACTTAGCTAAGCTAAGCTAGGCACTACTTGGGGTAGCGAGGCATTGGACGCTCCATAAATTTTGGGTGCGTTTCTTCGAGGGCAAGTGAAGGGAAATGAACAGTGCGCCAACGGGGTTTGCATACTTCAGGAATGCCCGAAGGTCGTCGAGATCAGAGATTGCTGACGGCATCACCAAAGCTCCTTCCGCCGATCGAAAGCAAAATTCTTGGCTGCACAAGCGTGGGTTCTTCGTATCCGTTCGATTTCGATTTCACCAATGGGCCTCGCTCAACCATTTGGCAGCTCGTAGTTCCGTAGTCCGCAAGAGGGACATCTCCACGACTCAAGCCTTCCCCATCCTGCCGAGTCGCGAACGGGTCGAAGCGGGGGTGAAGAAGCTCGACAAGACCTTGAGCGCGAAATATGGTATTAAGGCTTAGGGGCCCGTAGCTCAATCGGTTAGAGCAGCAGACTCATAATCTGTTGGTTGATGGTTCGAGTCCATCCGGGCCCACCGAATCAAGCCGCTCGTCTATCTGCATTTACTCACTTCAGCAAAACTCCCTGCCCCCGCGTCTCGAGCATTTTCAAGTATCTTCTCTGTTTTGCTAAAGAAAATGAGTCGTAATCTACGCGCGTTCAACCGGCCAATCTCAACCTCCGATCAACGAAAACCTAGAAATTTCCCGGCGCGAAGAACCGTTATCGCGACGGCAAGTCAACTGGTAGACAGTTGAAGCTTGAGTTCGAGGCGTTCAGCAATCTGTTCAATGCTAAGAATCAGTTATGAATTCTCGATAGCCTCATCGGTCACGCAGACCGGCCAATGAAGGTCACCTCAAGAATCGGCCAACGAGACTCCTGGACGTTGACTCCGGCGGAAGGCTTTGTACCCGTCCCATGCAGTTGATTTCGTGGGAACCCAGACACCTGAGCGAGCGTTCCAAGTCTAATAAATACATAAAATTACGGTAAAGACGGCAGCGAATCCAGAAACACTGCGGCAGACAAGAAGACGCCCCTTTGCTTTCAAATTGATGCCGACTTAAGAGAGCAAGCGGCTCCAGAGATGAAAGCTTTTGGGCCCACCGCACCGCTGCCAGCGCAACGAAGGCTTGCCAGGCGAAGATCGCTCTTGCCAAGCAAGTTGCTTGATCCTTGGGTCCCGACGGCGCCGTGAGTCTAAGATGTCGGTAGCCCGCTGTTAGCTCTTGCAGCGCCCCTAATCGAGCATATGACCGGCCACCGTTGGGGGCCTGAGGGCCCGCCCCTCGAAGCTTACTCGAGAGTCACAAACGCAGAGCGATTCGTGTCCCTACACGAAGTTGCAACGAAGTTGCTGGACCGTTTGGAGCTCGCATTCCACGTCGACGGCATCGAGGGGTATGATCTTGACCGCGAGCTCGAGGCCGGCTGCAAACTGGTCCGCCCTTGCGTAACCCTTGTGCCTCGGGATGAGGGTGCCGCGGCAATCGTCGTTGCGTTCTCAGCCTTCCCCGGGCTCTTGCTACGTTGCGGTCGCTGGTGGACGACCGCTTTCCCGGCCTGCGGATGCGACGCGTGCGATGAAACGGCTGACAGCGAAGCGGAACGTTTGAGATCACTAATCGACAACGTCACTGCGGGCCACTTTCGCGAAGCTATTCAGGTTTCCGCTGATGGAACCCTGTCGCAGAGCGTGGAGTTTTGGTCTGACGGCAAGCGCTGGTCAGGGCAATCGCAGCTTCATCGAATCCGTGCCCTCTAGTTGCAGCATATCGGCGGACGGCATACGACTGGAGGCCGTGGCCCAAGCGGAGTGAATATATCCGTCCCTAGCCGAAGGTTAAGAGCTGTCTTTATCGTCCGACCTTCTGGGTTCGTCGAGGTGCCGAAAGGTTTGAGCGACTGCTTGAGGCCCTTACGGTCGTGCGACTTCGAGGAAACAGCAGCTTACGTTGTGTGGGCACGGAAAGGACTTTCCTGAAACTTTAGCAGTTCGTTCGCGCTCGCTAGCGTCATCCTATCGGCTGCTGCATGGTGTCTCGTGGCTAGTCCCCGAAGAAATGAAGAAAGGAGATTAATTCGTTCAATTAAGCCAAAGCGAAATGTCAAATGATCAAGACCATTTGCCAACAGAGGAATTCGCTTTACCACAGCCGGCAATTGTTTTACTCGTAATTCCGAAGTCCGAGGGCGGGGCGATCATCCGAGTACCTTGTACGAAGCTCGGGTATAGGGCGACTGAACCAAGTCTGCGAGGGTGGGATTTATGTCACCTGCTGGTGCTGGGCCCTGGAGGTGGAGAAGCAAAGACGAAAAAATTTGGGCATGGATACAAGAACGGCAATTTAGACTTGCACCGTTCAGGGGGCGGGGAAATCGAGTACAATTACGGTCCGCGAGCGGCTTGCGCTAGTCCGAACTCGGCTCGCTCGCGGGCGATTCCTTGTCCGACTGATTTTGCCCGTCAATGTGCAAGGCCGGGCATGTCGCATCTGTTGTAATTAGGAGGAACCGATGGCAACTGCGCTGAAGTTTACTGAACCAGAAAACAGAGCCAAGGCTTTCATCGAAGAAAGACATCAGCTGTTGATTAATGGAAAATGGGTAGAAGCGGCTTCGGGGAAAACGTTTCCATCGTACGATCCGGCTACCGGTGAAGTTCTTACCGAGGTGGCGGAAGGGGATCGTGAGGACGTTAACCGCGCAGTCGGCGCGGCACGCGCCGCGTTTGACAGCGGCCCGTGGTCGAAGCTGACTGCATCCGAGCGCGGGCGGCTGATCTGGAAATTGGCTGACCTGCTGGAAGCTAACCTGGAAGAGTTCGCTGAAATCGAATCTCGAGACAACGGCAAACCGTTGAAGGTGGCGCGGGCGGCCGACGTTCCACTCGCGGTTGATTTGTTTCGCTACATGGCGGGATGGGCGACCAAGATTGAGGGCAATACCATTCCTATCTCTGTGCCCTATACACCGGGTACGAGGTATCTGGCATACACGCTGCGGGAGCCGGTTGGAGTGGTTGGCCAGATCATTCCTTGGAACTTCCCGTTGCTGATGGCAGCCTGGAAACTGGGTCCGGCATTGGCGACCGGCTGCACCGTGGTTCTTAAGCCGGCAGAGCAAACCCCCTTGACGGCCCTGCGGCTGGGCGAGTTGATTCAAGAAGCCGGTTTTCCGGATGGGGTCGTAAACATTGTTCCGGGCTACGGCGAAACGGCTGGGGCGGCCCTGGCAGCACATCCTGGGGTGGATAAGGTTGCGTTCACCGGATCCACAGAAGTCGGCAAGCTGATTCTGCAAGCTGCCGCCGGCAACCTCAAAAAAGTCTCTCTTGAACTCGGTGGAAAATCACCGAACGTGGTGTTTGCGGATGTTGATCTCGACACCGCCATAGCCGGCTCGGCTAGTGCAATCTTCTTCAATCACGGGCAATGCTGCTGCGCCGGGTCGCGACTGTTCGTCGAGGATCGGGTGTTCGACAAGGTTGTCGAGGGCGTGTCAGTCAGTGCCGAAAAGATCAGGTTGGGGTCGGGCCTGGACCCGAGCACGGATATGGGTCCGCTGGTCTCCCAAGAACAACTGGACCGTGTTTGCGGATACCTGAAGTCGGGGATATCGGAAGGCGCGAAGGCGGTCGTCGGAGGCAGCCGTCACGGAGACAGAGGCTACTTTGTGAAGCCGACAGTCTTGGTGAACACCAGCGACGATATGAAAGTAGTGCGGGAAGAAATTTTTGGACCGGTGGTTACGGCGATTCCCTTCCGGAATACCGACGAATTGGTGAAGAATGCCAACGACACCGAATATGGTCTGGCGGCGGGGGTCTGGACGCACGACATTCAGAAGGCGCATCGTATTGCCTCCCAGCTGCGAGCCGGTACGGTGTGGATCAACTGCTATAACATTTTCGACGCCGCGCTACCTTTTGGGGGCTATAAACAATCCGGCTGGGGTCGCGAAATGGGGCATGATGTACTGGAGCAGTACACCGAAGTGAAATCAGTCTGTACCCCGGTCTAGTGCAGATGACCGATTAGTCGTGTGGCGTTGCAAGCTCCCAAACCGAGATTGCGGCGCCTTTTTTGTTGTAAGAAAAGCCATTCGAGAAAACCCGGGTCGAGTTTTTCCAGCGGAAGTTCGCTCAGCCAGGAAAACGGCGACGTACGACGCCTGCCCGTGTCAGTAGACTGGGTACCCAGCAAGCTGAGAGTTCCGGCTTCGGTAAGCGGAGATGTTGGAGTTAAACTCGCAAAATCGGTATTGGGCGAACAGGTCGCGCTTAGCGAGCCATTGACGGGCGGACAGGAGTGGACCGAGACTAGGTTGCCGTCCTTTTAGGCAACCAGATCTGATGCGTCGAAGCCCGTTAACCTCGTCTTAGAACCCGTTACGCTCCCGAATCCAGGTTAAAGGTTCTACTCGACGATGTCCCAGGTGAATTTGCCAGGGCCGTCATTCCTTTTGGTACTGAGGCTCGCCGCTGCGGAACACAGCTCCGTCATAGTAAAGCTCGACAAGCCCGGAGTGAATCGAGGGTTCGTGTTGAATGTGAACCTATTGCCAGCAGTTTCCCGCATGCTATAGCCGCCTTTCATCTTCAGGCGGGTAAATAACCCGCGAGTGAAGTGCTGATCTGAGACGTACCACAACTCGTTTGACTGCAAGATCGAGGGTCGGCGACGCGATTGGCGCCTGGGTGGCGCCAACCTGGCCGCAGAAACGGCCGGAGCCAAAAGGAAAATGCGAATCCGCATGGATCCTACTCCGGGCAAAGGGGGCGAGTCGGAAGGAGGGTCGCTCGCTAAGTTCGTATGACGCACGAGTCGCGCCTGTGGCAGACCAGGTAAAGTGATTACTGGTAGGTTGTTGATGAGAAGGCATTTAGCTAGGCAGGCGCAACAGGCGCTCTTATATGCTGAACCACCCTTTCAGCGGCAGAGTGCCTTGTCGATATCCGAGGTGAATGATTTTGCGGAAATCATCCGTCAGCGCAACGTTCAATTCGACTCTTGCCATGAACCTGACGAGATTCCACACCATTTCGTCAGCCGCTCGGCGAGGAAAGAAGTTTTCGAATCTCAGTCTCGAGCACGGAAGGATCTGTAACTCCGAAGTATCTGGCGTAAATGCGCCCATCACGTCCCAGCAGGAATGCTATTGGCAGTCCAAAAACGCCTCCATAGAGCTCACCAATCTTGGCGCCTCCGAGTGCGACCGGGTAGTTCAATTGAAAGTCGTGATAGAACTGGCGCACCGGGCCAGGACCGTCGTCCAGGGAAATTCCAATGACCTGAAGGCCATCCTTGCGGTACTTATTCTGAAGCTGGACAAATCTTGGAATTTCCTCGCGGCAGGGGGCGCACCAGGTTGCCCAGAAGTCAAGCAGCACCACCCTCCCGCGGTAGCTTGTCAGATTCAGGTTTTGGCCATCGATCGTACCTAGGGAAAAATCAGGAGCGAGAGGGTGTGTGCTGGAAGCCAGTTCGGCCGACTTACCGGGTTGTTGATGGCGATAAGCGAGTGTGAGGCCCAGCACCAGACCAGCCGCGATCGCTATCCAGAGAGATCTCAACTATATCTCCAGACATGCAAGGGACGCTACTCGCCTTTCTCGGCCGGATATCCCTTGCCCAGCCAGTCAGCGCCGAAGTTGTCAGCAATATAGAGCGCTTTTATTTTAGAGAATCCCATGGACCGAGCAAGATCCCAAGCAGGTTTGATGTTCGGACAGTGACTCCAGGGACAACACCCGCAGTAGAGAACAATAAATTTTTTTCGCGGCACAGGCTGAAGTCGCTGCCGCAGTTTTCCCAGTCCGGCGGCGCTGGCGGCAGGGCCGATATATTCTGACCCCGGAATATGAGCCTCTTCATAGAGAACATGCGAGCCTACCTGTATGAGGAGGGGCTTTTCGGCCGTTGAGGCCGTAAGAAGCTTGGTGAGTTCTCCTGCTTGAATCAGGTCTACGGTGGGAATGCCGCCTGCCTGCTCGGCGAAAATTATGGAAGCTGCCAAAAAGCTCTTTGCCCCGGATTCTCCGAGCATGCCTGGCGATATTAACAACAAGAGCGCGGAAATGGCGGCGAGGTGAACCATCACGGCTTTTTTCATGCGGGCCTCTCCGTATTATTAGATCGTTATGCCTGGTTGCGCAAGGATGCGCGCACACGTCCTGAGCAACTTCGAAGTCACTTATTGGGTTAGTGAATTTAAGGTAATAATTTTGTATGACCCACAGCCAGTTGATTCACCTGGCGGAAACGTGGCTGCGACAACAGGGATGCCGAATCGTGCTGAGCGAGCAGAAGGCGGACTCGGAGGAGATTCCCGACGCGATTGGCTGGACCGCCAATTGCCATTCGATCGTGATCGAGTGCAAGGTATCGAGGGCCGACTTTCTAGCGGATCGGCAAAAGCGCGCCCGACGGAAACCACAGAATGCGATGGGGTGCGAGCGTTTGTACCTTACTCCCGCGGGGCTGCTCACCGCCGAAGTGATTCCGGAGGGGTGGGGCCTTTTGGCAGCGCACCGCGACGGTGCAGAAATAGTGGTCCGGCCTCGCGCGGGTGTGCGCCGACAAGAAAAAGGTTTGATTCGAGAGATGGCACTACTGCTAGCCAGTCTACGACGGGTCGAGGTGAGGATCGAGCCGCAGACGATTACCGAATTTCTGAAATGGAAGAATCGCCTGGCGGCTTACAACGGCGGCCGGCTGCCCAAAGGACTGGTCCCTCTCAAGCAGGAACTAACATCGCCAGCGAGGCTAGGGGCGATTTTCAATTCTGATTCCTGACGCAAACACAGTGTCCACTCCTTATTCGCCACATGCCAGGAAATTCTGAACACGCCGCCAAAGCGCGTCCCGGTCAACTCGAACAGCTGGTAGAAATTCCTCCAGACACCTCTGGTTGCGCGAACCTGTTAGGTTCGGTTCGTTTCGCTCAGAATGACAATATACGAGCTAGGGGGTTCATAAGACTTCCACTACCAGGCTGGATGGACGCCAGCTGGCAGACGCTTCCGGTCCTCTGCGTCCAGCTCGACCCGATTCGGTCCGCCTTGTTGGACACAGTATTCTTTATCAGCCGCGCGGTTCATGGGATCCGCCTTG
>JBPYDQ010000309.1:0-12896 GCA_051986135.1 Terriglobales bacterium
GGACGAAAGCGCAGCAAACAAGCTTCAAAGATAGCATCACGCGGGCTTTTTCCCTCCTCGCGCTCGGCTACGAGCGCGAAGTCGATCAGCATGATCCCGTTTTTCTTCACCAGGCCGATGAGAAGCAGAATGCCTATAATGGAAATGACATTCAGGTCGCCCTTGGTGGCGATGATGGCCAGCATGGCGCCAGCGCTCGCGGACGGTAAACTGGAGATGATGGTCAGCGGATGGACCACACTCTCATACAGAATCCCCAGTACAATGTAGACAGCCATTATCGCCACGAGAATCAGTATCGGTTCGGTTCGGAGCGACTGCTCATAGGCTTCCATCGTTCCGGAAAGGAAGCCATGGATGGTTGAGGGCAGGTTCAATTGCTCCGCCATCTGCATGACCCGCGCGGTCGCTTCGCTCATGGCCACACCCGGGAGAAGATTGAACGATACCGTTACCGAAGGAAATACGCCGGTGTGGTTCACAAGGATCGGAATAGTGGTGGCTTTCGCGTGGGCTACCGCGTTGAGGGGGACGGGACCGTTTACACCGGCGGCCGGATACGTATATTGGAGTCCCAACGGCGATTGCCAGAAACTCGGGGCAGCTTCCAGAACTACGTAATACTGATTCTGCGGCTCGTACATCACCGAGGCCAAGGATTGTCCAAACGAGTCATACAGCGCTGTATCGATGGCTTGCGCTGTAAGGCCGACCCGGGCCGCGGCCACCCGATTGTACGTGACATACTCGTCCAAACCCCTCGTTTGTTGATTCGTGTTTACGTCTTGTAAGCCGGGGATCTGCTTCATCTTCGCGAGCAGAACGGGTCCCCACTTATTCAGGTCTTCGATATTATCGGATTCAATGTTGTATTCATAAAGCGCCGCGCTTCCCCGTGCCCCTACGCGAATATCCTGGGACGCCTGTAAAAATACGGACGCTACGGGCAAGCGATTCAATTGGGGCTGCAAGCGGTCAATGACCTGCTGGGCGGTGGCCTTGCGTTCTCCGGGACCATTCCCTATAGGCTTGAGCGTCATGGACATAAAGCCGCCGCGGTCGCTCACGTAGCAGTGGATGTGAGCGACCGCGGGATCCTTCATGACGGTGTCGACCAGCTCCTGCGCGGATTTATCCAAGACTGCGAAGGAGGCGTCCTGTGGTCCTTGCAAGTGACCGACAATGCCCCCGGTGTCCTGCTGCGGGAAAAATCCCTTCGGTATGATATAGATGATCACCGCGTTCAGCGCGAGGACCAACAGGAATATGGTGAGCATCAAGGCGCTATTGTCCAAGGCCCACAGCAGAGCGTGGCGATAGGTTGCCAGCAGGCCGGCGAAGAATTTTTCACTCGCCCGAAACAGAGCGCCATGCTTCTGTTCAGCCTGTCCCCGTAACATATGCGCGCACATCGTCGGAGTCGTGACAAGAGAAACCAGCATTGAGATAAGGATGGCCGTCGACATCGTCACGGCAAATTCATGGAATAAGCGTCCTACGATCCCGCCCATGAGCAAAATCGGAATGAAAACGGCAACGAGCGACGTGCTCATGGTGAAGATCGTCGGTCCGATCTCTTGAGAGCCCTTGAGAGAAGCGGGCAGGGGCGACATGCCGGCCTCGATATGGCGTGAAATGTTCTCCATAACCACGATGGCATCGTCCACAACGAACCCGATAGCGATGGTGAGCGCCATCAGCGAGAGATTATCCAGGCTGTAGCCAAGCAGGTACATAACGGCGAAGGTGCCAATGATCGACACCGGCACGGAAACGAGGGGGATCAGGCTGGCTTGCCAGTTACGCAGAAAAATGAAAACGATGAAGATAACCAGCAGGACCGAAATGCCCAGGGTTTCCTCCACATTCCTTAAGGAAGCTCGGATCGTCGTGGTGCGGTCCATCGAGATGGAGAGTTGGATTCCTTGGGGAATGACGGCCTTAAGAAATGGGAGTTCCGCCTTGATCCGCTCGATCGTGCTGATAATGTTCGCGTTGGGCTGCCGGTAAATAATAATGAAAACGGAAGGCTTGCCGTCCCCATAGCCGGCGTTGCGGAGGTCCTCAGCTCCATCGGTCACCGTCGCGACTTGCGAGAGAAGCACCGCCTGGCCATTGTGGTAACCGACGATCAGGGGACGGTATTGACTGGCGTGCGTGATCTGACCGTTGGTGACGATTTGAAACGTCTGGGAGCCGTAGGAAATTTGGCCGGTTGCCATGTCCGAATTTTCTCCGGCCAAAAGGCTTCGGACGTCACCCATGGTGAGCCCGTAACTGTTTAGTTGGGCGGGATTTACATCCACGCGCACAGCGGGCAGCGAAGATCCTCCAACTCGAACCTGGCCCACGCCTTCAACCTGGTCGAGCTTCTGCTCGATGATCGTGGACGCGGCGTCATACATTTCCTGATTGCTGTATTTATCAGAAATGAGGCTGAGGATCATGATTGGAGAGTCGGCGGGGTTCACTTTTCGCCAGCTCGGCTGAGAGGGGAGGTTAGAGGGCATATAGGTCCGCGCTGCATTGATGCCTGCTTGGACGTCGCGCGCTGCCGCGTCAATGTTGCGGTCCAGAGCGAACTGCAAATTGACCGATGTGGTTCCCAGTTGGCTTTGCGAGGTCATTTCCGAGAGGCCGGCGATATTCGAGAATTGACGTTCGAGCGGGGTAGCCACCGAGGAGGCCATAATTTGCGCACTCGCGCCCGGCAAGCTCGCCGAAACCGAGATGGTGGGAAAGTCGACTTGTGGCAACGGGGAGACGGGTAAAACTGCAAACGCAATGGCTCCCGCAAGGGCGACCGAAAGGGTCAGCAGGGTGGTGGCAACGGGCCGTCCGATAAACGGTGCTGAGAGATTCATCGGCTAACCCGCGGATGGATAAGGCAAGCTCGATCTCTCTTTGCGGGAGAACAGCCTGGATAACTTGTCGAAGAAGATGTAAATGACCGGCGTCGTGTACAGCGTGAGGACCTGACTTAGCATTAATCCGCCCACCACGGTGATGCCCAAGGGCCGGCGTAGCTCCGAACCGTAGCCCGACCCCAAAGCCAGCGGAACCCCGCCCAACATGGCGGCCATGGTGGTCATAATGATCGGCCGGAAGCGAAGCAAGGAAGCCTCATAGATAGCGTCGGTCGCGTTCAATCCGCGTTGACGTTCCCCTTCGAGAGCAAAATCCACGATGAGGATGCCGTTCTTGTTCACAATGCCGATGAGCAAGATGATTCCGATAATACCGACTACGCTTAGGCTCTGGCCGAAAAGCATCAAGGAGAGCAGGGCGCCCAGTCCCGCCGAAGGCAGCGTGGAAAGAATCGTCAGAGGATGGACGAAACTCTCGTAAAGCACGCCGAGAATGATGTACACCGTAGCCAGCGCCGCCAAAATGAGCAGCCCCTCATTCGAAAGAGAGTTTTGGAATGCAGACGCTGTTCCTTGGAAGCTCCCTTCCAAGCTGAGCGGAAAATGTAATTGCTTTTCTACATTCTCAATGGCGTCAATCGCTGTGCCCAGAGCGGCATGAGGCGCCAGGTTGAAGGACACAGTTACGGAGGGGAATTGGCCTTGGTGGTTGATGGAGAGCGGCGCATTTCCGATGGAGATATGAGCCAAAGCAGCGAGCGGAACGGCGTTGTCCGGGGCCGTCGAGACGTTCGTGATATTCGGGGCTTTAGCAAGGGTTATGACGGATGGTGACGGTGTCATGACGCCGGATGACGGAGTGTAAAGCGGCCCGGCGGTCGTGGCTGCGTTCGAGCCGGCCGCGGAACCGAGACTTGTTGTCGCGGCGGGAGACGTATTCGCCTGTATGTAGATATTGCTCAGCATGGCCGGATTGGATTGGAATTGTTGATCGGCTTCCAGGATCACGTGGTACTGGTTGAGTTGCGTATAGGTGGTATTGATCTGCCTCTGGCCAAAGGCGTCGTAGAGCGTGTTCTCGATCATCTGTGGAGTAATACCGTATCGGGATGCAGCAACCCGATCGATGTCAATGTTGATCGTTCTGCCACCCGGTTGCTGGTCCGAGGCCACATCCGCCAGTTCCGGTAACTGCTTGAGCCGGTCGAGGAACCGGTTGGCCCATGAATCGAGTTCGCTCGTATGCGGGTCTTCTAGCGTGTATTGGTACTGCGTGCGGGTCACCCGGTCATCCACAGTGATGTCTTGTACTGGCTGCATGTAAAATGTGATCCCCTGCACCTTCGTCAAAGAGGCATCCAACCGGCGGATCACTTCCGAAGCGCTGAGCTTGCGCAGATGGATCGGCTTCAGATTGATATCCATGCGGCCACTGTTCAGCGTGGTGTTGATCCCATCGGCGCCGATAAAAGACGAGAGACTTTCGACCGCCGGATCCTGCAAGATCACTTTCGCCAGTTCCTGCTGCTTCTTCACCATCTCGTCGAAGGAGATGGTCGGGGATGCCTGCGAAATGCCTTGGATGACGCCAACGTCCTGTACGGGGAAAAATTCCTTGGGGATCGCGATGTAGAAATACAGGGTCAGCGTGAGGGTGCCGGCCGCCACCAGCAGCGTGAGAGTTTGGTGCCTGAGCACCACGCGAAGCGTGCGGCCGTAAAAACTGCGCATGCTCTCGAACATCCGCTCGGAAGCTTGGTAGAACCGCCCTTCGTTTTCCTCGTGCCGCAGGATGCGCGCACACATCATCGGCGTCAACGTGAGCGAGACCGCCGCGGAGATCACGATCGTGACCGCCAGGGTTAGCGCGAACTCACGGAAAAGCCGGCCTATGACACCGCCCATGAAAAGCAGCGGAATGAGCACGGCGACGAGAGATACGGTGAGAGAAACGATTGTGAAGCCGATCTGTCCAGCCCCCTCTAGGGCCGCCTCGAGCGGCGACTTGCCCATTTCGAGGAAGCGCGTGATGTTTTCGATCATCACGATAGCGTCGTCCACCACAAAACCGGCGGAAATCGTCAGCGCCATAAGCGACAAGTTGTCGAGGCTGAAGCCAAGCAAGTACATCGCCGCAAAGGTCCCGATGATGGCCAGAGGTACCGTCACGCTGGGGATGATCGTCGCCGAGAGCTTACGGAGGAAGAGAAAGATGACCATAACCACCAGGCCGAGGGTCAGCACCAGCTCAAATTCGACATCAGCGATGGAGGCCTTGATGCTGGTCGTCAGATCGGTCAGTGTCTGGACATGAATGCTGGCCGGGAGGTTGCCCATGAGCGTCGGCAGCAACGCTTTGATACTGTTCACTACGGTAATCGTATTGGCCCCAGGCTGGCGCTGTATGTTGAGGATAACTGCCGGAGTCTGGTTCATCCATGCCGCTAGATCTTTGTTCTCGATCCCGTTCGCTATCGTGGCTACGTTCTTGAGAAAGACAGGCGCCCCGTTCCGATAGGCCACCACCACGTCTTGGTACTGTTGGGCACTGTCTAGCTGATCGTTGGCGTCGATCTGATAATTCTTCTTCGCTCCGTCGAAGTTGCCGAGTGCCCCATTCTGACTGGTTTCGGTGAGGGCTGTGCGCAGGTCCTCGAGATTGATTCCATAGGATTCAAGCTGGGCCGGATTCGCCGCGATCGTGACGGCGGGCTTCTCGCCTCCGCTGAGGGTGACCAAGCCGACGCCGCCCAACTGGGAGAGCTTTGGTGCTAGGCGCGTATCCACCAAATCCTCTACCTTTGAGAGAGGCAGGGTATCCGACGTGATCGCCAGCGTAAGCACGGGAGCATTGGCTGGATTTACCTTGCTGTAGATCGGAGGCTGCGGGAGGTTTGCCGGTAGAAAGTTTAGGGCCGCATTGATCGCCGCCTGAACTTCTTCTTCGGCGTCATCGATGTTCAGATTCAAGTTGAATTGCAGCACGATCAGGGAACTGGCAGCCGAACTCGTCGAGGTCATCTGGCTCAGACCTTGCATTTCACCAAATTGCGTTTCGAGAGGGGCGGTCACCGTTGTCTCGACGACGTTAGGGTTAGCACCCGGATAAAAGGTGAGGACCTGAATCGTCGGGTAGTCAACCTCCGGCAGCGCGGACACTGGCAACCGCGTGTAAGCGACGATGCCAGCCAGCAGTATGGCTGCCATGAGTAGCGTCGTGGCGACGGGCCGCAGGATAAATGGCCGGGAAGGGCTCACGAAATGTTCCTACCGGGCATTTCCGGCACTCGAATCTCGGCTTCTTTTCGTATCAGGGGCTGCGGAACTCGAAGTTTCCTTTCCGGAACCAGCGACCCCCACCGCTGCAGCTTGCGAATTGGCCTGTCCTAGGACCATAACCTTAGAATCATCTTCTAGCTTTTCGAAACTGCTGTCGGCAGCAATATCTCCCGGATCAATGCCCATGACCTCCGTCAACCCCTCGTCGGTTACCCCCGGCTTCACGGGATGCATCTGAGCGATTCCATTCTTGATTAGGAAGACATAGGCAGAAGGCCCGTTGTACTGGATGGCGGAAGATGGGATGCGAGTGACGCCTCGCAGGGTCTTGACCAGCAGGCGCGCATGTACAAACTCGTTGGGGAACAGACCATTGTTCTTGTTACTGAAGGTAGCGCGTAGCTGCAACGTTCCCGTTGTGGTGTTGACCTGATTGCTGGTGCTCGAGACAGTTCCGGAGGCGAGCTCGGTCTGGCCGCTCTGATCGTAGACGGTCACCGGGAGCGGTCTAAAGTGCATTTCGGTTTCCACCTCGGCAAGGTTTTCTTGCGCAATCGTGAAGACGACAGTTATGGGTTGTAACTGCGTGATGACTACCAAAGGTGTGGCGGAAGCAGCGGAGACCACATTTCCGGGATCAACCAGCCGCAATCCCACCAGACCGGAGATGGGCGCCGTGATGGTGCAGTAGGAAAGATTGACCTTGTCCAAAGCGAGCGTACCCTTGTCGGCTTTTACTTGACCCTCGTCCTGTTCGACGAGCGCTTCCTGATCGACCATTGTTTGTTGGGCGATGGCGTTGCGCGCGAACGCGGCTTTGTAGCGGACAAGGTCCGATTCGGCTTGGGCCAGCAGACCCTGATCGTGTTCGAGGGTTCCCTCCTCGGCCTCAACGATCGCTTGATAGGGCCGCGGGTCAATTTGAACCAGTACCTGGCCTTTCTGCACGAACTGCCCTTCTCGATAGTTCACACTGATCACTTGTCCGGAAGCTTGGCTGGTGATCGTGTCTGTGTACACGGGGGTCACTGTGCCAATGGACTGCAGATAAACTCCGACATCTCCCTGGCTGGCGGTGACCGTGGTGACGATGACCGCCCCCTCGCCAGCAGACCGAGCGCCGTGCCCGGCCGAGGCCTTCACAGGCTGTTTGCTGTGAACCACGAACCATAGCACGACGGCAAAGCCGGCCAGAACCAGCACCCATATCGATATGCGGACGTTTCGGGACCTCCCACGGCGCGCCTCAACCGGAGAAGGCGCCTCAGAAGGAGGCGCTGTCTCTACGACTCCGCTTTTGACATCGGACTCACGGTTCTCTTCTTTTTCATTCATCCCCGGTTACCTGCCATTTCATCTGCAGTCCGCTGATGCCATTCAAGATACGATAGTCCCTCAGAATTATCGACGTTTCCCGGATGTTTGGCGTTACGCAAATTGCGCATTGTCGAGCGTCTGGGACGACAGCCCCGACCAGCAAACGCGTAGAAAATAAGAGGTTTGCTGCCATGGGCGGCCCCGCTGCGCATCTTCCGTTTCTTGTGTGGTTGATCCCTCGGCTTTCTCTTTTTGGAGCATTTCAACCTTGCTTCGTACCGGATCTCGCCACATGATGTCCGAGCGAGACGCCGTCTATATTATTACAGCCAATCTGACTTTTTGCGGCGCCCAGCACGCGGCTGCTCAATATGTCTTGATCTTGCTTGACGCCAGCCGTGACTCCAAATGGATATGAGGAGGTGGCCGCGTGGTCCCCGCCAGACGGCTGCGAAAAATCCTGCTCGGCTATGCTCTCGCCTTTGGTCTTGCCTGCATTTGGGTGCCCCGGACGGTCACGTATTATCAACCGGAGCGAATGGGTCCATTCTGGTGCGGCTATAGTTTCCTCTGGCAGCCATTGGACAGATACGGTCCTCTCGCCTTGGACGATGGCCCACTACTGCGTACGTACTCCGTGGACTACCTAGTCCTCGCGCTTGAAGATATCGGTCTGACGGGGCTGCTCGTCGTGTTGCTGCTGTTCGCAGCGAAGCCTGCCCCCCAAACCGAGCCTCATCAATCCGGCGGCCCCTTCCGCGCAGCATGAAAGACGCGCAGCACTTCCATTCTTCCCTGGCGCACTCGGTACGGAATTATGTATGGCGTGTCTGGAATCACCAATTCGCGCGTACCCTGGACCCGGCCGGGACGTCCCAAAGCGGGGTGACTCGCCAGCAATTCCACCATCTGCTCGATTGTCCTCACCAAGCGCTGCGCAGCCGCCGGGCTATCGCGGGCGATGTACTCGGCTTCCGCATCCAAACTCATCAGTGCCCGCTTCAGCCAGCGGACTTTCAAGCGTTTAGCGGGCACGCCGCGCCCGTCTGCGCCCTGTCCACTTACTCATTACGCGCTGCACGTGATCTTGGCTGGCGAATTCCTCCTGCTCTGCTTCTGCGAGCCCCTTCCTGATCTCCTCAATCTGCCACTCGTTTACGGCCACGTATTCCCGGATAGCTTCAGCGGCGATGAAGGACCGGCTGCGTCGCTGCGCTTTGGCTAGCCCGTCAAGCCGTTTCCGCAATTCTGGCTCTAGCCGCAGCGTCATTACCCCGCCTGCTGGCATCGCAACCTCCGCCGAATACAGACGAATACACTGTATTCTACTAGCGATAGCTTAACATCATAACAAGGAAGATTTGTAGGCTATATGGAGGCGCGGGTGGGAATCGACCCGGGCAGCGGCATTGAAAGCACGTAAGTTCCCGGGGGTTCAATTGTCTGGATTGTCCAGATTTTCACGATTGGCAGATCGGTAGCACAAAGTAGCACAAAAATCCGGCCACACTGTTTGCGGCGCACTTGTCGGCCCTCGGCCTCGGCAGCCTGTGCACACTGCCCTTGGTCATGAAAACGACGAGTTTGGAAGAGTTGCAGGTCGAAGAGCTGGCTTAGGTTGATAAGCCAAGAGACTGCAGAGTTGCGCGCAGATCCTTCATGAGAAGCATGAGTTGTTTGGGATCAAGCGGCGAGGGTTCGAATCCGAACTTTTTATAGAAGGACGCGGCTTCTTCATCTAACGCATGCACCAGAACCGCCCTGGCTCCGATCGCGTCACACGCAGCCAACGCCCGCGAGAGCGCATCGATAAGCAGAGTCCTCCCCAGACCAGTTCCGCCTTCCGTCCGATCCACCGCTAAACGCGCTAGCAGAATGACGCCAATTGGATGTCTCGCCAGACCCTTTGCGACGCGCTCCGGCGATTCTTCCTTACGAACCGCACCTGCGGAAAGCGAATAGTAGGCAACAACTCTGCTACCGCGGTGCAAAACATAAGTGCGGGCGGAATCGTTCTGCTGATTCGTAAGAGCAAAGCGATGGAGCCAATCATTGAGGGGCGGTTTTCCGCAGTCAAAAGAGGAGAGGTCGTGATGCTTGGCCAGTTTTTCGATGGCAGAGAGAGGTTTCTTGGTTTCGTCCGGGGAGCTGCTCTTCACTTCCGAGTCCCGCGCTCATCGCTCGTTTCGGAAAAAAGGCGTAACAATTCCGGTTTGACCTGCGCCGGGCGGTCGAGGGCTTCGACAAACCTCTTCCACTGCTTTGGCGAAACGATGAACTCGCGCTTGTCGGCAAGAACGTGCTCGGCCTGCAGACAAGCGCTATCAAGGATGAATTCGGTCACGCTGAGACCGCTGGTCTCCGCACCAGTGCGAATCAGTTTCTCTTGACGATCTGTTGCTCGGAGATTGATGCGTTTGGTTCTGATTACCTTAGAATGACCAACAGCCATGATGCGCTCCCATTTCGGATGTACGTACATTGTATGTCACAAACTTTTGCGGGTCAACGTCCCCTGATGCTGGAGAGCCAACCCGGGCGGCGGGCACGCACACTGCCCCTTGGTCAGGAAAACCCGGAGCTTTGAAGCGTTGGCGGCAATACCGGCAAGGCCGCTTCACTCACTCAGCCGACTGGGGGCGTAGTTCAGCCGGCGCGGGTAGGAGCCGAACCGGGCAGCGGCATTGAAAACACATAAGTTCCCAGTTTTTCAATTGTCTGGATTGTGCAGATTTTCACGATTGGCAGATCGGTGGCACAAATTAGCACAAAGTCCCTGGGAGCTTCATGATGATTCCCGCTCATCCTTTTGTCTTCCCGTCCGTCATCTAATCGCCCCTACGCGGAGGTCTCCCCCCGGCTCCGATCATCCTCGCGGCGCATGGATTGAGAAGGGAAACACTTTTGCATGATTTGAAAAATCTGGATCCGTCGTAAAGATGGCCCACTCGCGCTTCATCCCTACGACACACAGCAGCATGTCCACAACGGAGACGACAACTCCCTTCGCTCGGCAACGGTTGCTGGCCTTTGCCGCATCCTCATAATCCATTGTGTCGATGGCCTCATCGGGGAAGGCACGGAGGTACAGCTTCAGTTTCTCGTACTGCTCGGCAGTCTTTATTCCAGAGAGTAGCTCCTGTCGGATTAAGCCGACGATACGCGCTCGTCCCTCTCGAATGAGTTCCGCCAGTTCAATGACGAGGAGTTTCTCGTTCGCACTAAGGCTTCCCTTCTTCCGTCGAAGTGCGAGCGACCAGACGGAGGTGTCTACCAGGACGTTCATATGCGCTTGGCTTTGCGCTCGCGTTTGTAATCGTAGTCGCGCTCGTAGTCTATCTTGCCAAAGAGCGAAAGGATCCCTTGTTGCTTGCGATGCGCGATGTACTCTTGGAGCGCGGCGGTCACTGTTTCCCTCTTTGTACGATGTCGGCCGATCTTCTGAGCCTGTTCGAGCAGGCGATCGTCGATTGCAAGATTGCTTGGCACGGTGCCTCCATGTGTACGACTCTACACAACGATCTGTGTGGCGGTCAATGCAAGAAAAAGCGGCTCCCGCGGGATCTTCGGGGATCTTCTCGGCCTCCTGGATATTCGTCGAGCCGTATCGAAGTGAAAGCAGGCGCGACGGGCGCATGGGTTAGGGTGAGGGATCTTCTATCACGGTCCTGGTTGGCAGAAGGGCCGCTTTGCTGGCAGTTAGCCGGGCCCCGGTCTCACGTTGCAATGCGGCGGTTCCGGGCGATTCGCGATTTATCTGATCGCCCGAGGCTGCGCCAATCTTGATCAACGGGATGTGCTTTGTAGACGCGCAGCTTCATCAGCTCCATGGTTGGTCTTACTCATGCTTTCCGCCGCGGCATTTCATCGCCCGCACGCGGAGGTCTTCCGCCACGCCGCTTCATTAGCTTGTCGAAAGCCTTGAAGTCCGCGCGCGCCTTGCGACTGGCAAAAAACTCGGCCGTTTGCAGGGCGGAAAGCTTCTCAGCCACCGCAATAGCCACAAATTGATTTATGCTCGTACCGTCTTCCTTGCTCTGCCGCTCAACAGCTCTCTTTAGAGACTGCGGTAGCCGGAGCGGGTATGTCTTTGCTTCTCTCATCGTCCTATCCTCTCGATCACCTGGCGGGGCAGCATCACGTCAATCCCAAACCGCTTCGGTACAGTCCCATAATCGCTTGTGTTGAAAGTAACCAAAGCGTCCGCCTGTCCGTTGACAGCGGTCTCCAACACCATTTCGTCGTCCGGGTCGCGCAATTGTGGCCGCCACAAAAAATGTGTTCTTACCGGCTCTGCCATCGCCAACACCGCATCGAGGAATATCTCGACTTCTCTTTCATTCAAACCAGCTGCCAGCCGGTGCTCAGGCTCGGAACACACCGCCTCATACTCTGTGCCTAGGGGGACGCTGACCAGGAGTATCACCCTGGCGTGCCGCGCAGCGCGGAGGATCGCTGCTGATGCTCCACGCGGGCTTCGCATTGCTGCCACAATCACATTTGTATCCGCTACGCATCTCATATCTCGGGTGATATCATATCACGAGCGATATTAAAAATACACACGCCGAACCGCGTAGGAACGCCCATGGAGCTAGCAAAATGGTTTGCGCGGGTTCCAATTCCACCTGCGCGCGAAGGTTCTGCGCAGTAATTCAAGAGGTTAACGAAAGTTGGACGAATGCCTCTGTGCTGTTCCTGTGCTCAGGTTCTTGTTAGGCCTTGGCTGAAGTTGTTTAAAACCAGCCTTGATTTCTGGAGGCGCGGGTGGGAATCGAACCCGGCAGCGGTATTGAAAACACGCAAGTTCCCGGGTTTTCAATTGCCAGGATTGTCAGAATTGTCCCAAGTGCCAAGTTGTTAGCACAATCTAGCACAAAATTCGCCTCGTCATGCTGTGCGCGACCTGACGTCGCACGCGCGGAAAAAGCGCGGTACCTCGCGGATTAAGGCTCTGGGCGCCACTCCTCTCGACGAGTTGCACGACGCGGGCGAAGACCTCGGTGCGCATTCGATCCGGCCAAGCACAGACGACCGTCGAGCGTCCTCGATGAACTCCAGCGCTCGAGGGCGACATCCCTTTCTAACAGCGCTGCGAGAATCGTGCGAAGTGCGATCACTTCGCCGAACAGCCTGTTAGCTGAATGTCCAGGATGTGGCTCGTTGCTTCAATAAATTCGAACAGCGAACGATTGAGTTATTATGAATCGTCGAGGCCGAGTAATGCCCAGAGAAAGACAATGAGATTTCACGTCGTGAGTTCAATCCTCCTATTGCTAGTCTTCTTGGCGATGTTGGTAGCGGCAGGACAGTCCAGTCAGGCAACTCGTCTTCCGGCTCACGTGTTAGTTCGCCAGATCGACCACATCTTGATAGCATCGGATACACCGGAGCAGCTTTTTCGACTGTTCACTGAAAAACTCGGTTTGCCAG
>JBPYDQ010000310.1:0-5303 GCA_051986135.1 Terriglobales bacterium
CACTGGCAACCAGCAGGTGTTCGCCAAGAGGGAGCCCAACGGAGACGCGATCGTCGGTTTGTTCAATACCGGCGAGAAGGCAGAGGAAGTCTCCGTTCCAGCATCTACCGTAGGCCTCCCCGAAAACCAAAGCGGCTATTCCTTACACGACCTGTGGACCGGCGAGGCGAAGAAAACAAGCAGCACCATCAATGCCGTTGTTCCGTCGCATGGGGTCGTGCTGTACCGCGTCATGGGACTTTAAACTCGTGCCTACCGAAAATTCTGTGTAGCCCACGCGGTGTCATACCTTCAGCTGGATCGAAGACTAAAACCGCCCAGTGAGCCATACTGAAGGAGAAATTTTGTCGATGTGTGTCCGCAGATCAGAGACAGTCCCGCACGCGAATTTCAAAGGCTCAAGGACAAGCAGTACCTAGTCTAGTGTGATGATTCGGGCTTGTTTTCAGGCAGCCCGCCGTTCGCACCGATAGTGCAGGCCGCCGACGTGCGGAACGGCGTCTGTGGACGCGAGATTTACTGGTGGCGTCCGAGAAGCCAGGCAAATCGCTGTTCGCGACTGTGCCCACGACATCCGCCGTGAAACTCTCATGCGGGCCAATCCTACGACCCATTCGAGCGCAGCATCAAACCATAGCTGTAACGCCGGCCCACGCTTCCTCAAGGCAACTTCATCATTTGCCTGACGACTCTCGGAGAGGCGCCAAGGTTTGGCACGATTGTTGCGCTTGACTTTTGCCGGAGCCGGTCGGAATATTAGCCGACCGCAGTTCGTGTTCTCGAGGTTCTAGCCGCACTGACAATCAGAGAAGGAGAAGGCCATGGCGCATTCTAAATCCAAGGCTGGTCGCTGGCTTTTGCTCGGCCTTATTTCATTGTTGCCGCGTCCGATCTGGGCGCAAGCGACAGGCGCGATCGTGGGAACGGTCACGGATCCGTCCGGAGCGCTGATCCCCAGCGCTAAGGTCACCGCAACCCGTGTCGGAACCGGGGTCACGCAATCCACGGTAACCAGCACCGCTGGCACATACACCATTTCGAACTTGGTGGTCGGCACTTACAACGTGACGGCCGAGGCCTCAGGCTTTAAGGCCGGAAGCGCGAGCGGGATCACGCTCGACGTGAGCCAGCAGCGCGAGGTCGATTTCAAGCTGGCCCTAGTAGGAGTCGCATCCAGTGTGGAGGTGGATACCGCTCCTCCGTTGATCAACACGACCGATGCCACGATCGCCGGCCTGGTATCGGAAGAGCAGGTCCAAACGCTCCCGCTCAACGGCCGGGACATTGCCGGTCTGGTGATGATGCAGCCGGGCATGTCGCAGGATACCGGCTCGATGGGGTGGATGATGAGCAGCATCGGCCCCCAGTGGATTGCCAATGGCAATCGCGGCGAGACTTTGATAGGCACCCTGGATAACTCAGACATCAGCGATGCGGAGATGGGTACGCTTCAGTTTACGAACTTCAACCTCGACGCCATCTCCGAATTCAAGGTTCTCCAGAACAACTATTCCGCTCAATATGGCCAGGGCGGCGGCACCGTCACCGAGATCGTCAGCAAGACCGGTACCAACCAATTTCATGGCAGCCTGTTTGAGTTCGTGCGCAACGACGCTTTCGACGCACGCAATTACTTCGCGAACCAGACTGTGCCGCCTTTCAAGCGGAATGAATTCGGTGGCACGTTTGGCGGACCTATCAATAAGGACAAGACGTTCTTTTTTGGGCAGTATGCCGGTTTTCGTCAGCGGCTGGGCGAGCCGAATGTCGTGCAAGTCCCCACTGCGGCGGAGAGGCAAGGCCAAGTTGCGATTAACGGCTTCGATTACCAAGTTCCTTTGAATCCAGTAGCGCAACAGATTTTGACCAAATATCCGACGCCAAATCAGCCGACCGGATTATTTGGCCCTCGAACGTTCAACTTTACGTTCTCGCAGCCAACCAATGATGACCAGTTCTCCGTGCGTGTGGATCACCATTTTTCAAAGGACACTCTGTTTGTGCGCGCCTCTTACGCGAACCAGAATGCTCTGGAAACGGATGCTTGGGCCGCGCAGCTGGGTGGCACAAATTTTTCGACGGCCAATATCGGCGACGCGCGTAATTACTCCATCAGCGACACGCACCTGTTCTCACCCACGTTGGCAAATGTTTTTACGTTTACGCTGAATCGAGGTATCGAGGGTGTGCCGGAGGCTCCCGCGGAGCAAAACACCACGGCGACCAGCTTTCTCGACGGCAGTATGCAAGGATGGGGGCCGGATACTTTCGAGACGAAATATGTCGTGACCATGTTCGATTACAAAGACAACGTGAGCTGGACGAGAGGCCGGCACTCGCTCAACATCGGAGGCCAGTTTCGCCGAGAGCGGGACAACGGCACAGGTGTAACCTCCATAGGTCCGAGCGGGGTGTTCAATTTCAATGTAGGCACCCCGCTTAGTCAAGCGATCCCCTCGACCAATGGCGGACCCACACTCGCGGCGGGTTCGCCAAGTCCAAGCGGACTGGTCAGTATGATGGAAGGCGATGACGTGAATTATGCTCGTGCGACCACCGTGCCTGGCTATGGGCCGCCGGGAGGCGGCGCGGTGTGGTGGGGCTTGCGCCGTTGGACTTTGGCCGGCTACGCTCAGGACGATTTTCACGTCACCCAAAGGCTTACCCTCAACCTCGGTCTGCGGTACGAATACGCTTCCGTTCCCTGGGAAGTCGACAATCGCTTGGCCAGACTGGGCGACCCAGGTGCGTTGTACGGCCATTTTGTGGTGAATCCCCAGCCACTATGGAAGCCGGACTATGTTTACGGCAATTTCGCCCCGAGGTTTGGTATGGCGCTTCGCCTGGCGAAGAACACGATCCTGCGAGGCGGGTTCGCGACATTCACGAACATGATCCCCACGGTTTACCCGGATCAGGCATTGGTGAACTTCCCCATCGCCTCCCTCAATTACTTGCCGAATGCCACTTATTCGCTGACGCCGCAAGCCGTTTCACTCCCAGTGCTGACCAGCATTACCGGCCAGCCGCTGGCCGTCAATGGGCCAAAATCGGTCCCAGCCAACACGCCGGTGAACATCGCCCCGTATGCGGCGCTACTTGGCCCGGTAGGAGGAGACTATCCTTCTGGCCAGATGAAAAACGGGTACACCATCAGCGGCAATGTCACACTCGAACACGAATTCCCCGGCAACATTGCCGTTCAAGCCTCCTATATCGCGAATAACGGGGTCGATCTTTACAACCAGACTTATCCGAATGCGTTCAGCGGAGCGGAACCTCAATACACGCCTTACAGCAATATCACTCCGGGTCTAGGCGAGCTTCAGGTGTTCTACAATGGCGGCCACTCCACCTACAACGCCCTGCAGATGCAGGCGCGCAAAATCTCGACCTCGCATGGCCTGCAGTTCCAGGCCAATTACACTTGGGCAAAAAACATGACGAACTCCGACGCGGTCTGGAGCTCGGGTGGCCAGAGCGGCGGGATCAGCCAGAATAATCCGCAATGCATCAGTTGCGAACGAGCACCCGCAAGCTACAGCGTTGCTCACCGGTTCGTGGGTAACTTCGAATACGACCTACCGCTCGCAAGCTGGTCGCCCGTCGCAAGTTTTCCGAGCCGCCTGACGCGTGGGTGGATGATCCTGGGCATCTATAGCGCCCAGACAGGTTTGCCATTCACGGTGGTAAGCCCCTACGGCAGCCTGCAATACGGATACGACATCTTCGACGGCTTTGGCGCGAGGCCATTCCTGCTTCAGAAGGCTACGCTCGCTCCGCACGTCGGCAGCGGTCCGCAGTTTTTCTCCGACGCGGTCATCAACAACCCCGGGGCGTTTTTCGGCACACCTACGGTATTGAGTCCCATCAACGGCCAACAGGTGCTTACTAGCCCGGGAGACTTAGGGCGCAATACATATACCGGCCCGAATTGGTGGAATCTTGATTTTTCCTTGGTCAAGAACACAAATCTCAGCGAGACCACCCAAATGCAGTTTCGCGCTGAGTTTTTCAATATTTTCAACCACCCCACGTTTCAGACACCGGGCGCTACGCTCGGCGCGGGGAATTTTGGATTTTCCACCGCCACGCAGACCGCGGAGCGCCAGATTCAATTCGGCCTGCGCTTTACGTTCTGAGCTGCCGACCATAGGGCCAGAATCTGCCAGTGGCCCTCTCGAGCATTTGCTGATCTCGCCACGCGAGCGTCAGGAGGTACCGAATTACGAGCGGATTACGCCGGAACGTTCTGCCTGAGGAGCGCTTCGAAAAATAGTAACCCGGGCGAGTTGCCCTCAAGAATGATGCTGGCCTACGGAGGGAATATTGCCGTCCGGATCTTTGAACCAGGCCACGTTGTCACCTGTGGGCGTTGTCCGTGGCGAATTCCTGCATTGGGCCAAAATTCGGTGTTTTTTCGGGTTTGATACCATGCTCGGATGCGCGATGTCCTCATCCTTTTCCTTCATTTAATTGTCACTGTTGTCCGGCTTGCACGGCCGGGAGGGCTCCGTTCCGTCGTTGCGCATCCTCAATCGCGGCCGCAAGTGTGCTCCCAACCTGCGCGTCAGAGAGCGTATCATCGCCGGTTTGTGCACCCTTTTCATGAAGCCGGCATGCGTTCTGCGTTCCGCCATCGTCGTGAAGCCATCCACGCTGCTGCACCTCCACCACATGCTGGCCAAACGAAAGTACCGCATGTTGTTTTCGCTCAAGCGCAGGCGTCCGCCTGGCCCGAAAGGACCGAAGAAAGAACTCATCGAGGCAGTCGTTGAATTGAAACGCCGCAATCTCAACTGGGGTTGTCCCCGCATCGCCCAGCAGATCACGTTGGCTTTCGGCGTTGCCATCGACAAAGATGTGGTTCGCCGTATCCTCAGCGTTCATTACCGGCCGGAATCGGATTCGGGAGGTCCACCCTGGCTCACGTTCCTCGGCCACATGAAAGACAGCCTCTGGAGTATGGACCTGTTCAGGTGCGAGTCGGGGTAGTCGCGTACCCACTGGGTCCTGGTCGGCATGCGTCACCGAGGTGGCCGCATGACCCTTCCACTCTTCGCCGTGGAAACGCGAAGCCTTCTGGCAGCGGCTCTATCAAAATGGAAAGCCGGCACTTCCGTGGGGCATGCAGCATGAGCTAAGCTACCCTATCGATAGGAGGCTCCAGCAAATGAGTGAGATCCAAGGTCTGATGGTCCGAGTCCCCCCCGATATGATCCAGCACTGGGGTTGGTTCCTGGCTCTGGGCATCGGATTGTTGCTGCTGGGTATTGCCGCCGTTGTCAGGTCCGTGAGGGCCA
>JBPYDQ010000311.1:0-5646 GCA_051986135.1 Terriglobales bacterium
TGATGAGACAAATGCTCAAAAAGTTTTTTGCACTGTTCCAGTCCCAGTGGAAAACACTGAACGCTGATTCTTCGGGTATTGAGGCTCCGGCAAAGAAACCCACTTCACTAAAAACTCGTTCTTCCGTCAAACTTTCTATTCCTACAGACCGCGGTCCAGGTTCAATAGAAACGCTATCCGGCGATAAGTCTAAATTCCGAACTTAACAATGCGAACGTGCTTATACAGGTAGACAAAAGAGCGTTGTCGACTTTGTAATCCTCGGAAGCGTTGATGAAGAGGAGCCTAAGAATTTTGGTTGCGGTTTTTCCACAGACTTGCTTACACTCGCTAGTAAATCTAACAGTCGACACTGGTAGATTTATTAGTGCAACTTGTTTCCTGCAATCATCTCCAGGGTCCGAAGCAAACGTTTGAGTGATGCGTCGCACACCCTAGAAGTTGAGTCCCGCTCCAGGGGGTTGTTATGGGATACAAGATAAGTTGTGAACGAGGGGACAAGGTGCTTTCCTTCGAAATCTCTGGTGACATCAAAAATCACATCGACGCTATTGCCCTCTATGTGAGGGCACAACTGACTGAAGCGCAAACAGATGGAGCGCTAGTTGACATTCGCAAGGCAATCGGTCGTCCAGGTGTAGGTAAGCTATTCTTGCACATTCTCAAGTATCCCCCAACTGGGACGGGCAGAGTTGCTTTGATTGACCTTGAAGAGAATCACGCATTCTGCTCAATTTACGAACTTCTCGTTCGGCGTCGCGGATACGACATTCGGTCTTTTCTAGACTTCGAGGCGGGGAGGGCCTGGATTGTAACCAACAAAACTAATACTAAAAAGAGGCAGCATATTGGGCGGTTTGTGAATCGCCTTAGGGCATGGCCACAGGTGTGCCTAAGAATTCTCTTACCCCGAGTGTCAATCCACGCCGTCCTTTTTGGACACATCTCGATCAGAGGTACCCCAGATGGCAGCTAGACAGCCCTCTGGATCCGGGCTTATTGGAAAATTTCTGTTTTCACGGACCGGCGGTGGGAACACAGAGCGTCTGCCAATTCCTTCAGGACCTGTTCGATGTCGTTCATCCCAATCTCTTCGCCTGCATTGGGCCCGGATGCGACAAACGAACCAAGGTGTTGTTGGCAAAAGAGTCAGGTTGAGCACGGCTGAGGAGGGTATCTCTGGAAGCAAAGAATACAAAGAACGAAGCCAGAGCTGAACCGCTTGATGTCTGACTCTCGTCACCTAGCTAGAATTTGACTTCGTTACGGTATGGAAGATTGACACTTCTGCGCTTGCTGAGGCGAGATGTCGACCCATGCATTTCCGCCGCTAATTGGCGTTTCGTTGGTCTCGCGAGGGACGGTTGTCGCCGGCTCCTCAATTTTTCCGGCGCAGTTGATCCACCAAGTATTCGCTGGCGCGGAGCGAGAGCGCCAGAATCGACAGCATCGGCGGTTTGTCGGTACCGTTCACAAAAACACTGGCATCACACACATACAAATTAGAAATGTCATGAGTTTGACCAAAACGGTTGGTGACGAACTTCTTCGGGTCGTTTCCCATCCGGCAGGTACCAGTTTCATGCTGGCTGAAACCGGGAATCTCTGGTTCGTCAGCCACGGACTCAAGTATTCCACCACTGGATCGCAGCAGCTCGGCGCAAGCATGCTTGGCGTGTTCCCACATCTTTAATTCGTTTTCCGCCCAGTGAAAATGAACGCGCAGCTTGGGAATGCCATAAGAGTCAATCGCCTCCGGATCAATGTCGACATAATTTTTCGGGGACGGTAGGGTCGGGATCTGTGCCATGAAACTGACGGGCGTCGGGTAGCGTCGCTTCATTTCTCTTTTGAACGACGAACCGAAACCCTCGATGGCGTCATAGTAAGCAGGAAACTCCCAACAGCCGCCATCGGGATAAACGGCATATCCCCGAATAAATTCTTCTTCATGCGGATGGCGCAAGTTTTGCCAGCGTGGCATCCAAGCGATCGAACTGTCGGAAACGTTGTCTGGGAAGCTGGGTTGCCCGAGCAACTGCGGCAAATACCCGGAAGCGACATTCGCGTACATGTGATCACACAGGTTGCGCCCCAGTTGGCCGCTGGAGTTGGCTAAGCCGTCGGGCCATTGGTGCGATTTTGAATTCAAGAGGATACGCGTCGTCTCCAGGCAGGATGCCGCGATCACCACCGCACGTCCATAAACCTCATAGACTTGGCGGTTGGTACGATCGATGTAGGCTACGCCAGACGCTTTGGCTTCGCCATCGACCAAAATATGCTTGGCGATGGCGTTCGTCCGCAGCTCAAGCTTTCCGCTGGCCTCGGCCGTCGGCAGCAGGAACCAGGGCGTGGAGAAGAATGCTCCCACCTCACAGCCACTGGTGCAGTCTCCGCAAAAATGGCAGGCAGGATGTCCATCGTGTTCGACGGTGAGCTGCGCAATGCGGTCGGGCAGATAAGGAATCCCGATCTTTTGCGCCCCAGCATGAAGAATCCTGTCGAAGCAGCGAAAATTCATGGGAGGCAGATAATTGCCGTCCGGATTGCTGGGGCGGTTCTGCACTGAGCCGGCCACGCCGATCATCTTCTCCACCCGCGAATAGTACGGAGCGATGTCCGAGTAGGCGACCGGCCAGTTCACGTCGACTCCGTCGAGTGAAGTCGCGCGAAAATCGATTTCGCCAAAACGCGCGGCGCTGCGTCCCCAGAAGTTCGTTTTTCCTCCCACGGCGGAGCAACGCGGCCACAGCCACTTCGTGCCGGAAGCCGTGGTATGAACAAGCTCGTGCTCCCAGGCACCGTTCACGTATTCGGTGTTTACGAAATCAGGCTGGGCCGGAATGCTTGTCTGCGGATCGCCAAAGCCGCGATACTTCATCTCCCAGGGCATGCGATGATTGCGAAAGTCCTTCCGGGGATCAAGTCGCCGGCCAGAGTTCAAGGCGCAAACTTTGAGCCCGGCTTCGCACAGCGTCTTGATCGCCATGCCTCCGCCGGCCCCTGTTCCAATCACAATCACGTCGTAATTTGGCTTCACCATCGGAAAGTTACACTTGTGGGGGCGGGAGATGCCGGTGTTCCGGATCTTTGGCGTGGGGACATGCGGGCGATTGCGCGTAAAATCTCAGCCCGGGAAAGTCCAGCTCCTTCAGGCCGACCTCGCTGGTATAAAAACCCATGACGGTATATTCCAGCATCTGTTTGAAGAACTCGCGACCGGGCTCCTCGCCCTTTCGAAACTTGTTCTTGTATGCAAGCGGTTCTAGCAGCGTCGTTTGCTGCTCCGGGCTGAGTGCGAGGAACGGCTTGCCTTGCAGTCTCTTACTGTGAGAGTTTAGCCACCGCAAGCCGCTGCGAAAACTGTTTTGGAGTTCGCCATCTCGGGAGGTCATCAGGTCGATGAACTCAGCCACGCCCGCCTCGTTGGCTCCTGGCGTGTTGTCCGTCGGGATGATGATCGAAGCCAATCGCTCGATCAATCGATATTCAGCCATGGTGAAAAACAAAGGTTGGTAGGCGGCAGGCTTGATTTGTGCGAGGCCCCCGCGCAAGTGGCTGAAGGCAAAGCTCCACTTGCTGAAGCCAGGAAAGGTTGCAGCTGCTGCTGCCGTGGAAAGCATGCGGAGTATCTTGCGGCGCTCGATATTCTGATTCGCCATTGAGAATCCCAAGTCTCTCACAACGCAACACCACGGCTCGTCCCCTTCCGGCGTGGCACTCTATGCACAACCGGACGCAGGATTGGCTATGTGCCCCGTGGTGGACGATTGCCCTGACTCTCAACTACGAGCTCATCGAGCACGTTGGGTCTTCCACGTCGATTATCGCGAGCACTCACCCGTTTGTGGCGAGTGCCTGCGACAGCCAATACGCTCGCAAGGCAGAAGTTTGAGCCTGTCTGTTTCACAAAGCTCCCTCTTGTGTTGTTCACTATTTATTGCTGGTTACAACGCCCCCGCATTGTGCAACAAATCGCTCATTCCTGCCCAGCTTTGCCGTGAGGATTCCTCCGGTGTGCCGCCGCTCCAGTGAGTCTCCAGGCTCACGGCGAAATGATAGCCATCGTGCCTGAGCGCCCGAAATTGTCCCTCCCAGTCAATGACGCCCTTTCCCATCGCCGCCCATTGGTAGACGCTACCCTTCTTCACCGTATCCTTGCAATGGCAGTGCCCGATCCGCTTCTTCGGCAAAAGGTTGTAGCCGTCCGGGTACGCCTTCTCGCCGTTGGCCGCTGCGTTCCCCGGGTCCCAGTTCAACATCAGATAAGGAGATTCGACAGCACTCAGGACTCTGGCAGCTTCCCGACCCGTGCTGGTATTGAGTCCTCCGTCATTTTCCAGAAGCAGAAGCAGCCCATTCTTGCCAGCTTTGTTGGCTGCGTCGAGCAGCGTTTGATTGATGGCTGCACGATGCGGTACCGGATCTTCCAGTCGCAGGAAATCGAAGCAGCGGATACGATCGGTCTGAAACACTTTGGCCAGTTCGATGCTCCGCTCGAGCACCTCGCCTTGCTGATCAAAAGTGAAACCGGCGTGAAAGTCTTCGCTTTGTCTTTCCTTGGCGCGAAGATCATCCTTCCAGGCGACCTTAAAGAGTGGGCTGGCGATATCGGTCACGCGCAACTCGTATTTCTTGAGGATTCGCTGCGCCTCAGCAATTTCCTTCGAGTCGAGGTTCACAATATTCTTTTGCCACATTCCGCGCAGTTCGATCCACTGCATTCCGAATTCACGCGCCGCGACCTCACAGGCTCGACCGAAATCCTGGGAGATTTCATCGTTGATGACGGAGACCCGGAACGGAGAGCGAAGCTTCGGACCTTGCAAATCCCTCCGCAAAGGAGGGAGCAACACTCCCATCGCCGCGCCGGCCGACGCCACCCCGCGTGCTAGCAAATCACGCCGAGAAATTCGCATGTCTGCTCCGTATTTTCCCCACGCCGGCCTGGATTGACTTCCACTTCGAACTAATCCGTCCACCCGACGTGAAATCTACCACTGACATCCGATACAGTTAGGCAAAGTATGTTAGCCAGCAAAGCAGTTTCGATTATCGTTTTTGTCGTTGCAGCATTTAAACACAAACGCGCTCGACTTTAGAACGAAATCCTGATGGCAAACTGGCCGACACGCGGCATGTGCGCCTGACTGGGGTACAGGAAGTTACTGGACTCCACGAAATTGTTCACTTGGCTCCATTGCGGGTGGTTGAAGATATTGAATGCTTCTGCGCGGAATTGTACAGCGATTTTCTCCGTCGGTTTGAAGATCTTATACACTGCCATATCGATGTTGGTGCGAAACGGCAAGTTCAGGCTGTTCCGGCCTGAATCACCGAAAGTCAGGCCCTGCGGTTGGGCGTAAGCATTGGGATTGAAAAGCAACGGTCCCTTTTGATTGGGGTCTTTCGCGGGAACGTTAAAGGGATTGCCGACAATATCGGCAAACGAGCCGTTCGCGACGATACCGTCAGCCACGCCAGCGGAGTCTCCAAATCCCCCGTTTTCAACCGAGAACGGTGTCCCGCTTTGCGCAGTCAAGATCCCGGCGTACTGCCAGCCACCGAGAAGGGTATGCCTCAGCCCGCCGCCGCGTAGCGACGGAAGTTCGTAGATCCAAGCTACAGTCAGAATATGCCGCT